>CAVEOW010000042.1:657-1930 GCA_963617295.1 bacterium
GGTAAAATTAAAACAAAGGCTGACGCTAAAGTCGCTATTAATACAATGCTTGCAAGTTTAAATGACAATTACACAAAATTCCTTTCGTCAGGGTCTTTTGTAAAACAAAAAATTATTTTAGATTCTAAAATTACGGGTGTAGGTGTTATTTACAATAAAATCGGAGATGAAGTCGTTATCGATAACGTTTTAAAAAACTCTTCGGCGTTTTCTCAAAATGTTCTCCCCGGAGATAAAATTGTAAGTATTGACGGGTTTTCAACAAAAGAACTTGAAACTTCTCAAATTCAGGATTTAATTGAACATTCAGGTTCAACTGCCGTTATGGAAGTACAAAGAGGGGATAAAGTTTTAGTAAAGAAACTTGAAAAAACAGAAATACCGTTGGATACAATGAAATATAAAATAACGGAGGATAATATCGGTATAATTAATCTGACAACAATTATGGGAGAAGCTGCTCTTAAAGATTTTGAGGATATTATTTTAAGTACAAATAAAACAAAAGGTTTAATTATTGACTTAAGAAATAATTACGGCGGAATTTTGTCAAATGCAGTTCAAATGTCCGATATGATGATGAAAAATACTAAAATTATTGATTTAGAAAGAAGAGGAAAACAAAAATTTGAAATTTATTCCGATGAAAATTCTGATTTTGTAGAAAAACCGATTGTAATATTAGTCAATAAAAAGACAGCAAGTGCCGCAGAAATTTTAACGGGAGCTTTGAAGCACGGTTTAGGGGCTGTTGTTATAGGGCAAAATACTTTTGGAAAGAATTCCGTTCAACACGTTATTCCTCTGTCAAACAATACCGGTTTATTTATAACAACAGATAAATACATTCTTCCGAATAATGAAGATATATCAAATGTCGGCATAACACCTGATTTGTACTTAAATAAACCTGCTGATTATAAAGGTTCGGATTACGGACTTAATGAAGCAATACAGATAATTAACAAAGAAACAAAAAATACTTTCAATTAGTGCTTTCATGTGCAATATTTACGGTTTCTTCTATATTAAAGTTTTCTTCAATTTCGTTATTCGTAAGATAAACTAAGTATTCAATATTTCCTTTTGGTCCTTTTATCGGAGAAAAAGTTAAACCTTTAACGTATAATCCTAAATTTTTGCAGTAATTTATAACTTTTTCTATAACTTCAATATGAGTTTCTTTCTCTCTGACAACACCATTTTTTCCTACCTGCTCTTTCCCTGCTTCAAATTGAGGTTTTATTAAAGATACAATTTCAAAACTTTCTCC
>CAVEOW010000042.1:1981-8305 GCA_963617295.1 bacterium
CCGTTGGATAATTTTATTAAATTATCAATAACTTTAGTTATTGAAATAAAAGATAAGTCCATTGTTAAAAATTCCGCTTTTTCATCATTGTCAGAATATACATCTTCAATCGCACAATTTTTTACATTTGCTTTTTCAACAACTTTAACTCTGTCATCAGTTCTTAATTTCCAAGAAATTTGACCGTATCCGACATCTACGCTATATACTTTTTTTGCCCCGTTTTGCAGCATACAATCGGTAAATCCGCCTGTTGAAGCACCTGCATCAAGACAAATTTTATTTTTCAAATCAATATTAAAGAATTTAATTGCTTTATCCAGCTTAAAACCGCCACGGGATACAAAAGGCATAGATTTAATTTCAAATTGAGTATTTTCTTTTACTTCAAGCTGAAACCCTGCTTTTGTAATAACATTGCCGTCAACTTTTACATCTCCTGCCATAATTGCGGCTTGAGCTCTGCTTTTACTTTCAAAGTAACCTTTATCGGTTAATATCTTATCTAATCTTTCTTTAGTCATTAAAAATTAAAAATCCTTTTTGCATTATTTGTTGTAACTTCTTTAATTTCGTCAACAGAAATATCTTTCAAATTTGCAATTTTTTGAGCTATATAAATTAAATACTCGGGCGAATTCAATTTCCCTCTAAACGGAACAGGTGCAAGATAAGGGGCATCCGTTTCCAATAAAAGCCTGTCAACAGGAACAATTTTTGCTGCTTCTTTTAAATCTTTAGCGTTTTTAAAAGTAACAACCCCTCCGATTGCTATATAAAAGCCTTCATCAATACATTTTTTAGCAAATTCTTTGTCCCCTGAAAAACAGTGAAACACAACGTCTTTTAAATCATATTTTTTTATAATATTAAAGCAGTCATCGTGTGCTTCTCTATCGTGAATTAATACAGGCGATTTTGTTTTTTGAGCTATTTCCAACTGTCTTTCCAATAACTCGATTTGTTCATTTTTCGTTTCCGGTTCAAAATGATAATCAAGACCAATTTCACCTATGGCAACTATTTTTTTCTCATTTAACAAATTATAAATTTCTTTTTCTGTATCATCTGTCCAACTTTTGAACTCTGACGGATGAACTCCAACCGCCCCATACAACATATCGTATTTATTGCATAAAGATAAAATCCTGCCGAACGTTGACGGCTCAACCCCCGGAATTATAACCTTTTCTACGTCATTTCTTTTTAGGTTTTCAAGAAAATCATCAAAGTTTTCTTGGTATTCTTCAAAATCTATATGTGAATGTGTGTCAATCATTTATATTATTGTCCCTTTATGATATTTGATTTAATATTTAGTCATAAAATATATTTACATTTTAGCAAAAAAATTAATTTACAGACTTTATTGTGAGTAAGTATGGTAGGAAAAAATTATGTATATAGGTGAAGTAACTTCAAATATAACGCCGAAACAAAAAACGGATAACAAAGTTAAAGCAGGTGCAATTGCCGGTAGTGCATTAGGTATTATGGGTGCCGTTGCGGGTATTTATGCAACGGCAAAAAAAGGTAATCCTGCTGTTACGTTAAAAAAATTAACTTATGAAGAAAAAGATGTTTTATTAATCGGTGCAGGTTCTGTTCTTGGCGGACTTGCAGGCGGGTTAGCGACCGATAAAGATAAAAAAAATGTTGTTCCTAAATTAAGAGAAGCAGGTCAACAAATGATAGGAAGCATTGTTTGTCCGATTGGTATTTTAGCCGTTGCAAATAAACTTTTGGATAAAGCAAATATAAAAATGCCGCAAATTCCTGCAACTGTTAAAGGAGCAGGTTTTATAAATAATGCATTAAACTATCTTCCGAAAGCAGCTGTTACTGTTGCTTCTTTAGTTACAGGTATGGAAATCGGTAACAAAATAATGAACAAAGTTAACAATAAAATCTTTAAAGAAGAAGTTAAACACGATGTTAAACCTGAAGATTATTTGGTTCACGCCGATGATTTATGCCTTGCAACAAGCATGATTTTAAAAGATGTTGAAGCAGTATCAAACATTACGTCAAAAGCTTTACCTGCAACATTTATATTGGCAGGTGCTAAAACGGGCATGCAAAAAGCATAAATTAACTTAAAAACTCGCACATTACATCATTGCTCAAGAGAATTCCTTTCTCCGTGAGTTTGCAATGTCCGTTTTTAATCTCTAATAATTCTATATTTTGATATTTCTCTATAACTTTTTTGTATTTATCTTTAAAATCAATGTTATATCTATGATTGATTTCATCAATATCAACTCCTGAATTAAGCCTTAACGCTAAAAATATTTCGTTTTCAAGTTTCTCATCAATCGGAATTTCACTGCTCTCTTCTTTTATTAGAGGATTAGATATATATTTTTTCAAATTTGAGATGTTTTTATATCTGATATTATTTATATATCCCGACGCATTTAACCCAAATCCGTAATACTCTTTGTTCTTCCAGTATGAACAATTGTGTCTTGAATAAAACCCTTTTTTTGCAAAGTTGCTTATTTCATAATGTTCAAAGCCGTTCTTCTTTAGAAAATCACATAAATACAAAAACATTTCTGCCTGTAATTCATCATCGGGTAAATTTTCGGGTAAATGTTTACCGAAGAACGAATTTTCTTCTATCTTTAATCCGTAAGTTGAAATATGCTGAATATCAAGATTTAAGGCTTTTTCTAAGTCAATTCTAAACATTTCAATTGTTTGAGCAGGCAGACCGTATATTAAATCTATACTTATATTTTTAAACCCTGCTGATTTTATATTATTTATTGCATTTAAAATTATTTCTTCATTATGTTCCCGTCCGATTATTTTTAAAATATTATTGTCAAAAGATTGAACACCCAGTGAAACTCTGTTTATACCTATAGTTTTTAACATTTTAAAGTTTTCACCCGTAACGGTTTCAGGGTTTGCTTCAAGCGTTATTTCCGCCTCTTGAGCTAATGAAAAACAATTTTTTATCTTCTCTATATCTTTAGCACTTAATAAAGATGGAGTTCCACCGCCAAAATATAGTGTTTTTAATTCTTCTCCTTTATATTCCGATTTAATTTCATTTAAAAGTGCTTCAATATAAACATCTTTGTCTTTGATGTTTTTACCCGACACGAAATCACAATATTTGCATTTTCGTTTACAAAAAGGAATATGTATATAAGCGTGTTCAACCATACAAAAATTATAGCATTCAATTAACGAATTTGATTTTTCAAGCAATAAAATATACAATTAAATTCATTACAAGTGCAAAATAGTTGCATTACAGCATAAAGAACAGGAAGAAAATGAATTATATTTGGTATGCGTTAATAGTAGTTTCTATTATTTTCGGAGCTATAAACGGAAAGCTGGGGGATGTTGCAAACGCAATATTCTCGGGAGCGGAGTTATCTGTAAGAATAGTTTTAACTCTTTTAGGGATTATGACTTTTTGGCTTGGGATAATGAAAATTGCAGAAAAATCGGGGATTGTAGAATTTATCTCAAAATTATTAACTCCGATTGCAAAATTAATTTTCCCCGAAATTCCTAAAAACAGTGAAGTTATAGGTGATATTGCAATGAATTTTTCCGCAAATGCGTTGGGATTAGCTAATGCGGCAACTCCCATAGGTATTAAAGCAATGGAAAAAATGCAAGAACTTAATCCTGACAAAGAAAGTGCATCTGACCCGATGTGTACGCTATTGGCAATGAATACCGCAGGATTTCAGCTAATTCCCGCAACTGTTATTGCCATTCTTGCAGCAAACGGGTGCGAAAATCCGACACAAATAATAGTTCCGACGTTAATTGTTACGACGGGAGCTTTTATTTCTGCAATATTAGTTGCAAAAATATTTAAAAGAATATTTCCTGCTCAAAAAGGAAACGAGGCAGTAAATGGCAATTAAAGAAATTATTGATATCATATCTTTATGGGCAATACCTGCTATTATTTTGGTTATTTTGACATGTGCTTTAATCAAAAAAGTTCCTATTTATGAAACCTTTATAGAGGGAGCGAAAAGCGGAATAAAAGTAAGCGGAAATATAATCCCGTATATAGTTGCAATTATCGTTGCTATTTCAATGTTAAGAGCATCAGGGGCAATAGAATCAATTTCCGTTTTATTAGGAAGTTTTCTGGATAAAATTCATCTTCCGAGTGATGTATTACCGCTTGCAATTGTACGTTCTCTGTCAGGAAGTGCAGCTATAGGGGTTTTTTCGGATATAGTTGCCAATAATGACGTAAATTCATATACCTCTAAATTGTCAGCTATTATGCTTGGCAGTTCCGAAACAACTTTTTATGTTCTAACAGTGTATTTTGGTGCTGTCGGCATAAAAAAATACAGATACGCATTGTTAACAGGCTTGAGTGCTGATTTTATCGGAATAGTTATGGCAATTGTGGTTGCAAGAATATTTTTTGCATAAAAAAAGAGAGAATTTAATTATTCTCTCTTTTTTATTTGATTAATTTTATATAATTATTTTTGTGTTTTTTCTAAGTTTTTATTTACTTTTACTGCATTAATAACTGAAAGTCCTGCCATTGTAGCTAAAAATACAATACCTAATGTTTTATTTAATTTCTTTGAAGCCGTTTTTGCGGTTTTAAGCATATCAGGATACATATTTTCCGCATTTTCAGCTATTTTGCTCAAATCAAATGTTTTGCCTGTATTTTTCATTGTTTTTTCGGCAGCTTTTATTGATTTTTGTACAAAAGAATCAAGACCTCTGCTTGTATTTTTCAATGCAGCTCTTGTTTCAGCCGGCATGAATAATCTGTGTGCTTCAGAAGCAATGACTCCTGCTGCTAATGATTTTGTAACAGTATCTAAATACTTATTTGCTGTATTATTTGTTTTTGGTGAAACCGAACGTACTTCCATGCTCTTTCTCCTTACCTTACGATTATTTTAAAACATGTAATAAAATTTTTTGTCGTTTTAAGATAAAAAATTATTATAACTTAACAGAGAAAAATAAAAGCCCTACACGAATACGATTTTGTTACCTGTGAATGCTCCACAGGTGGGTAAGTGCCTTAACAAATCCGTTTCCTGTTACTATGACAGGTTTACTGCAATGTTACAGAGCTTTCTTTCCCTATTAATCAAGATGTAGGAACAAAATAAATATCCGTATAGAGCAATTACATTATAACACTATAATTATCAAATTTCATCAGTTTATGTATAAATTTTTAATATCATAGGTAAAATCGGTCTATCATCATTTATAATACTATTTTAGCTTTTTATATGTACAAGCAGAGCCGTTCATATTGTGATTTGACGTACTTGAACAATAACGGTCATCTGTCGAGTGATAATAAGTACCGGTTACTCCCATCGGCAATAATTCCCCTCTGTTATCTAACTGGAATACAAATAAATCTTTTCCAAGTCGATTAGGTTTTTTGCCATACCCGTTTACATCTACTGATATATAAACTTTTTTGTAACCTTCTTGCGTAAATTGATCATTATCTTCAAGTAAAATAAGAGAGCCGTCTGTCAAAACAAATTGCCCGTCATCAAAATTCATCATATAGATTGTATTTCCATTATAAGTTTTATATATGGTAGAAGTATTAGGGTTATTAGCCCCGTAATTCGGAATACAAGAATCTTGTACACCTTGACCATATCCGAATCCGCAATCAGTCATTACATTAAGATATTTCATCAATATAGATTTAAGTTCACGGCTTGCAATATTAGCAGGAAGAAGTCTTTCACTATTTTCAGCTTGATATCTGTCTAATGCCTGTTTTAATACAGAATAATTCTTTTCTAAAGATGATTTTAGAGCTTGTTCTTGATAATAAGAGAAAAGAGTAGGAACGGTAATAGCTGCAACAACGCCAATAACAACGAGGGTAATTAGTACCTCACTAAGAGTAAAAGCCTTTAAGCTGTAGGGGGGGGCAAATTTCTTTTTCATTTTTGTTCTCCTTATTGTCTTTTAGACATTGTAGCATTATTAAGAGATTTTGTAAAATAGTTAAAAATTTTATTTAATATTACATTTTATTTATAGTTGCAACCATAGCGGAACGAACAATAAATGTTATGCAATACGATAGCAAGTGAGCATCTTTTTATGCGAACTTTTGTATTGCATTACAGTTTATTATATTTAAATTAATTCAAGTTGCAAATTATTTCAAGTTAAAAGCCCTAAACTCACTTAGTTCAAACAAACGGGCTTTTGTATCTGTTTCAATAAGTGAAGTTACGAAATTTCATATATGGTTGCATTTCTATCAATAATCAATTGTAGGTCTGATTTACTAATCAGACAGTAACTGTAAGAGAT
>CAVEOW010000043.1:0-8284 GCA_963617295.1 bacterium
GATTATGACGGTATTTATCACGTTTACATCAATGATATAATGTTGAATGAACCTTACATCAAAAACCCGCTGGAATTTTCACCTTGTACGGAAGAAATGTTCTGCGGACCTGCCATTATCCCCGAAAACCAATATTTGATGTTGGGAGATAACAGAGGAAACTCAAAAGACGGCAGATATTGGGGACTTTTGCCTAAAGACAGATTTATCGGTAAAGCTGTTCAAGTTTTCAGATTTTCAAGCCTTTCTTTGAACAAACGTCCAAACCAATATGAATAACTGTTTTAAATAAGGTTTCTTGCCAGATTTAAAATTTCTTCTTTGTATTCACTGTTTTCTATAAGAGTCAAAGAATTAATCGCCTTTTCAACATGCAATTTAATTAAATCTTCGCTTTGCTCAAAGTATTTATTATTCTTTAGTAATAATTCCAATATTTTTTCCGATGAAATAGATTTCACATCCACATCCTTATTTAAGAAAATAACAGGAGCCGTATAAATGCCATTCAAAACATCACTAAAGGCAGGTTTTAACGGATCAGTGTTTTTTATATTTATCAAGTCATCTTTGAGTTGAAAAGCTATTCCGAAGTTAATTGCAAATTCTTCAACTCCCTTGGAATTATTAATATTTAAAATATGACAAAGGGATAACAGTGAAGCTCGATATAACTCCGCAGTTTTGTTTTGTGATTTTTGAATATAATCATCAATTAAGGGAATCTTTTTTAATTCGAAATGCTGGTTTATTTCCCCGTTACACATTAACTGAAAGGATTTTGAAAATTCTTGCAGGCAGTTTATATTATCACATTTACAAAGAAATTGCATAGCCAAAGAAAGTAAATAATCACCTGCTAATACGCTTATTGAATTTCCGAATTTTTTATTGAGTGTTTCTTTTCCTCTTCTGGTATCCGAATTATCAATAATATCATCATGAATTAAAGATGAATTATGCAGTAATTCAGTAGCGCATGCCAAAGCAATAACTTTATCATTAACGGGTTTATTGAATGCATTAGCAAACAGAAAGATGAGTTTAGGTCTTAACCTTTTTGATTTTGCAAAAACCAAATCATAAATATCAGATGAGAGTTTATTATCACTTGATAATAAGCTTTTTGATATTTCTGAATTCATCAAAATTAATTCTTGCTCAATCAGTTTCAATATAAAACTCCTTTATTGTATTCTATTATAAATTTAATCAATAACAAAATAAAATATGTTTGGTTTTAGAATAAGCAAGAAAGAGGACAACTATGAACGTATTTGCAGATATTTCATCAATTAATAATGCTCCTAAGCAAACAGTATCAACTCAACCTCAAAAAAATATTGTTGCCTCACCAAAAATTGAGTACAAACCTGATATATTGGATATATTCAGTGAAAAAGTTGTAAATAAACGTGATTTAACTGATATGGTTACTGTCCCGAGAACAATTTTTAAAGGATATTTATGCTTTACGGCAGGCACTGCAATTAACGCTATTGCTTCTCTTACAGGGAGTAATAAACTTTCAAAAGGGCTTGGAATTTTAGGAAATATTATTTCAATATACGGAACATACAACTTTGTAAAACCGTTTCTAATCAAAGAAAAAGAATTGACTAAAACCGAAAAATAATTTATCTTTATATTAAGAATATAAAGGAGAAATTATGGGTAAAGCAGTTGGTTGGATAGCGTTAGCAATATTGTTATTTTATGCGTATCAAGCAGGTTGGCTTGCTTCAATAATGGAATATTTTTCGATTTCAGCAGATAAAGCAAGAAATGAACAAGTAATTTACGAAGATGACGGAAGTATTACAACAGTAAGGTATAGAAGCCCTCTTCAAATGCTTTTAAACGGAAAATAAAAAAAGTACTTGAAATTAAAAATTGTGCATGTATAATTAATTACACATAGAGATTGCGAGAGTAATTCAGTGGTAGAATGCTTCCTTGCCAAGGAAGATGTCGCGAGTTCGAGCCTCGTCTCTCGCTAATAAAAAAGCTTCACAGTCAGGTGGGGCTTTTTTATTTTGTTAGCAAAGGTTTGAACGAGCGACAAAGCGAGTTGCGAAAAATTTGCAGAGGCCGGAGAGCTTTTGTTGAAAGCGGCTTTGCCGCTGAAAGCAAAACTCGGAATGCCGTTTAATGCAAATTTTTCAAGACACGAGCCTCGTCTCTCGCTCCATTTTAAAAGCACTTTAAGTGCTTTTTTTTATTGCAAAAATATAACCAATCATATAACATACTTAATCGTTCTCCGAAAAAATATCAGATAGAGATTTTATAAATATTGAAAATTTCTAAAAAATTTGATATTTTTGTATATATTAATTCATCTGATAGGATGACTAAGAGGTTGTTCAAATATAGTACAATATGTACGGAGGCAATTTATGAGTGAAAGTTATACATTATATACAAGATCAAACTTTGATGGGTTGGTTTGTGCCGCACTACTTAAAGAATTGGGTATTATTGATGAAGTAAAATTTGTTCACCCCAAAGACGTACAAGACGGGAAAATACAATTAACGGAACATGATATTACTGCAAGTTTACCATACTCGAGCGGTGTTTACATGGCATTTGACCACCATTCAAGTGAAGCGGTAAGGACACCAAATACAAAAGATAATTATATTATTGAACCGGCAGCACCGTCTTCTGCAAGAATAATTTATGAATATTTTGGCGGAGAGGACAGATTTTCTTCAAATCTGTATGATTTAATGGAAGCAGTTGATAGAGCTGACTGCACAAGTTTTAATGAAGAAGATATTTTAAATCCTAAAGGCTGGGTTTTATTAAATTATTTAATGGATCCTCGTACAGGGTTAGGACGTTTCAGACATTTTACAATTTCAAATTATAATTTAATGTTGAAGTTGGTTGATTTATGTTCAAAAAAATCAATTAATGAAATTATGGAAGATTCTGACGTTAGAGAAAGAATTGAACTTTATAATAAAGAACAAGATTTATTTAAAGAACAAATTAAAAGATGTACTCACGTTGACGGAAAAATTGCAATATTAGACGTAAGAAATGAAGATGTAATACACGTCGGAAACAGATTTATGGTATATGCGCTGTTCCCTGAATGTAATATTTCAATCCATATCTTCAACGGAAAGCAAAATCAAAACGTTGTTTTTGCAGTCGGTAAATCTATTATTAATCGTTCTTGTCCGATTGATGTCGGGGCTTTAATGTATGAGTTTGCAGGCGGCGGACATATAAATGCAGGAACTTGCCAAGTTGCATTGGATAAAGTAGATGAAACAAAGCAGGAACTCATTGAAAAAATTAAAAAGTTAGATGATGATAATACAGAAGAAGCAGCCTATTAAAAGGCTGCTTTTTTCTTATTTCCCTGCCAATAGTTTTTTCTCCGATAATAAATGTTCTTCCTTTTCAATCCAGATTTGACGTGTAACCTTTTGACTACCTTGCATAATCACGATTTTTTTGAATACTGCAAACTGTAAATCCATACTTGTAATGCTATCAGGCATTTCTACATAGAAATCAGAGGCTCCGCAATTAGGGCAATATTTTGTGTCAGGTTTTATGTCGTCAAACTCAAAGTGGGCAGTCCTTTTTATATTGCAACAACTGCAACGTACAATGAACCATTGATTTTTGATTAATGCTCCACAGTCGGGGCAATATGCTTCATCAACATTAAATGGTACATGTTTGTGCTGACATTCGTATTGTTTTAAGAAAAAATTAAGTAACATATTTCTTTTTTAATAATATATTTTATAAAGTCAACTTTTTGATATAATTACGTTATGAGATTAGATAAATTTTTAAAAGTTTCAAGATTAATAAAACGCAGAACCGTTGCAAATAAAGTATCAGACCAAGGTCGTATTTATGTAAACGGGGTTATAGCAAAGCCGGCTAAACAGCTAAAAGAGGGCGATATTATTACGATTGTTCAATCACAATGTGAAATTAAAGTTAAAATCGTAAAGATACCGAATAATAATGTGTCTGTTCAAGAGGCTTCAACTTTATATGAAGAAATAAAATAGTTAGTCCCCATCTTCAAGTTTGATTCTTGACAGTTTTATGATTTCTTCAAAGTCTTGATGTTTCTCGCTTAACTCTTTAAATGTACCGACATCAACCAGTTTACCGTCGTTCAAATATATTATTCTATCACAATTTAGCAGAGTACTTAACCTGTGAGCTATTGCAATAACCGTCTTTTTACCTTTTATATCCGAAATTACTTCTGTTAACTTATTTTCAATTTTAACATCCAAGTTTGATGTAGCTTCGTCAAGAATAATTATTTCAGGATTACGATATAATGCTCTTGCAATACCTACTCTTTGCATTTGACCGCCCGAAAGTCCTGTTCCGTCTTGCTTTAATTCTAACCCAAGCCCGTTTTCGGTTTGTTTTAATTGGTCATATAATTGAGCTGTTTTTAATACTTCATCAACTCTGTCTTTATCTATATCTTTTCTGTCGATACCCCAAGCGACGTTTGAGTAAATATCCCCCTCAACCGTACTGACTTTTTGCGGTACATAACCGATTATGTTACGGAAAGAATTAATGTTTTCGACATTCAACAAAGTATCATCTACAGATATATCGCCGTCATAAGCTAAAAGACCTAAAAGACAATCTACAAACGTACTCTTTCCTGCACCTGAAAGTCCTACTATTCCGATAAACTCGCCCTTTTTGATATCAACTGATACATTAAACAGAGCGTTACTTTTTGTATCATAAGAGTATGAAATATGACTAACCGAAATTTTGTCATTAAACGGAATTTTTTCAGCTGAGTCCTTATTTTGAGCATATTCATACTTCTTAAATTCTTCATAAGCAGCAAACAATTCTTCTATACTTTTTGTATGGATATTTATGTAATTTAAGTAAATTTGATTTTTATATATTTGAGGAACCAACCTGTATATCGCAATGGCAATGATACCCATGTTAATAATTACCATATCTGGGCTTTGACCGTATTTTGAAAGAATACCCAAACAAAGAATTATCATTGTAAATATGAAAATAATTTCTATAATATATTGTGGCATTAAAGGAATTAAAGAAAGTTTTTCATCATAGGGAATGATTTTCTTTGATATCGAGGAGAATAAATTATAGAAATATTTTTGGCACCCATTGATTTTTATATCTTTAATTCTGTTTAAATTGTTTATTGCAGAGTTATAAGGTCCATCTGTTAACTTAAATTTCTTTGTTGCTAATCTATCTGCCCATTTTTGGAAAAAGCTGCTTTGAATTAATCCTGCTATAGAGAAGAATGTAATAGCAATTATTGTGTGAACGGGCAAAATCGTAAACAAAATTATGAAAATAAATGCGATAACAAAAGAGTTTGAGATGAATGAAATAAATTTAAAAATGTAAAATTGCATAACATCATCAATATTTTTTGTTATTCTGCCGACAGTATTTACCTTTCCTCTTCTTAAATCAGCCTCGTAAGGAGAATAAAGGTAATAACCTAAAATTTCTTTCTTTATTTTAAGACCCCATTCGCTGATAATCTTATTTTGAAGATAAATCATAAAGATAGATATCATATTTTTAATTATGATACCTGCCGCAATCATACCACCGATAATTAATATTAATTTATCGGTTTCAGCTATTCCGTAGTGTTCACGGATGTATATGGCAGGAGCCAAAGTCGCTACTCTTCCGGGGTTAATAAAAATCATAATAAAAGGAAATACAAGAGCTATACTTAGAAATTCAAACAAACTTGTAATAAAGGCTAAAATATAGATAACGGTAAGTCTGTTTCCGTACCCCTTTCCAAAATATTTTAAAAATTTATTAAACCTTGCAAAAAACATAATATCCCTCGTCAACAAAAAAATTATATCATAATAAAGTTGCATAATCAGTTTGTTACATTTTATATTAGTTTGTTATAATTATTTTATGTTTATAAAGAAATTAGAGATAAAAAACTTTAGAAATTATTCTGATGTTAATGTCGAATTTAATTCCAATAAAATATTATTTATCGGAAAAAATGCACAAGGAAAGACCAATTTATTAGAAGCGGTTTATTTTCTTTCGTCTTTAAATTCTTTGAGAGCAAAAACCGACAGTGAGTTAATTCGCTGGGGCGAAACTTATGCAGATATAAAAGCTGACATTCATAAATTTGGTATTGATGTTGATTTAGAAGTAATAATTAATCCGCCAAGCAGAAAAAAATTAAAAGTGAACGGATTAAATAAAAATAAATCATCAGAGTTTATAAGTAATATTTCAACCGTTTGTTTTACGACAAATGACTTGTTGTTATTAAGAGGGGCTCCCGACGACAGAAGAAAATGGCTTGATGTTGCAATTTCACAAATATTCCCTGCTTATTTAGACAGGCTGACAAAATATAACAAAATAAGAACCCAAAAGAACAATTATCTTAAAGAGTTAAAAGGCAACATAAATGCAGATACTTCAATGTTGGATGTGTGGAATGAACAATTAGCGGTAACAGGCTCTAATATTATTTTTATAAGACTTAACTTTTTATACGAATTACAAAAAACCGCAGCTGAAAAACACAGACAAATTTCTGATAATGAAATTCTTAGAACAGAATATAACAGTTCTATTTTAGGGGATATTTCTTCCGATAAAAAGTTTGAGTTTAACAATGAATATATTTTAGAAAAATTCAAAGAAAAACTTGAAGAGAAAAAGTCCGAAGAAATAATAAGAGCTCAAAGTGTAGTGGGTCCTCATCGTGATGATATTTCATATTTTATAAATAATACGGATTCAAAAAAATATGCTTCTCAAGGGCAGCAAAGAACAATTGTTTTAGCATTAAAACTTGCAGAACTTCAACTGATAAAAGAAAAGATTAATACTAATGCCATTCTTTTGTTAGATGATGTATTGGCAGAACTTGACGACTTAAGGCAAAACTTCCTTTTAGATGCTATCGGCAATGATACACAGACAATAATAACCTCGGTTGATACTCTGCACTTTAAAAAAGAGTATCTTGAAAACGTGGAAATCTTTGAAATAAAAAACAATAACATTTATAAAACAGGCGAAATATAAACAATTATTAAGAAATAAACATATAAATCAGAATAACTTATAATAATCATTATAGAAATGAGGTATTATGGGGTTTTTTGTATTTTTACTGTATATATTCGTAATTGTTATATTAGCTAAATTTTCATCTTTATCAAACCGGATGAAAGAGTTAGATAAAAAGCTGGATACATTAAATTCAAAATTAACCAGACTTAAATCAAATTATTTAAAACAATTCAGTTATAAAACTCCAAAGTCGGAAGATACGTCAAGTGAGCAAACTTCGGCAGAAAATCCGATTGAAAATAATGTTATACCGGAAAAGCATGCTTATATACAAGAAAGTAAACCAATGAGTATATTTTCTGCTGATGAAAATGATGATGATGAATGGAGTGATGATGGCAAATCCAAAAATATAAGTGTTAACGGAAAAAGTCAAATTTCTTCAAAGCATTCTTCAGTACAAAATAAAGCAGACAGTTCTTTTGAAGATTTGTTCTTAGGCAATGTTTACCTTATTGTCGGTGCATTTGCAGTAATAATAGCGAGCGGAATATTTATAACACTTATATACCAATTGATTACACCGTTATTAAAAACAATTATCGGCTTTATTGTCGGTACAAGCATGATTTTTGGCAGCAAGTCAATAAAAAAAGAAAGTTTAAGGAAGTATTCGGAAGTTTTAATGGGAACAGGTTATTCTATTTTATTTATAACCGTATATTGTACTACCGTATTATTTAAAACTTTCTCTATGCCTGTATGCATCACTATAGGCTGTTTATTACTTATAGCTTCATATTACACGGCAAACAAACAAAAAACATCTTCTATGATAGCCATTGCACTAACAGGCGGTTATTTGAACGTATGGCTTGTTTCGGGACATGTTTCATACGAATTCACTTTCGGATATTTAATATTTTTAAATCTTTTAACTCTAATTTATGTTTACAATAATCCCGAAAAAGCACAAATCAATGTTATTAACCTATTGATTACGGCAGCTTGTTTATTGACAGGATATATAATTAATATAGGAGCAAACAACGATTACACGATAAATATATTATATCCGTTGACGTTATGGTTTATTTATCTTGTTTATGACATTCTCAGAATCGGCAAAAATCTTAAAACAAGCGATAATACAAGCCTTCTTTCTTGGACAAATTTTATTATATTAACAATATTATCC
>CAVEOW010000044.1:0-4942 GCA_963617295.1 bacterium
GTTGCATGCTTTGTACATCACGTGGAGAAATTACTGAAAGATTACCGTTCTATGAATTGGATGTATCGTTAGTAAAACCTAAAAAGCTTGGTATTAGTGCAAAAGTGGCTTATACAAAATTTTCCTTGTTAACGGATAAATCAAATCCAAACAATACAGAAAAATTAAAAGAGTTATTACTTCTAAACAAGTTTGATAAAGGTTTAATTTATAACAGCTTTGAAAAAGCACTATTTTCTGATTATGAGCAATTGCAATATATAAAGAATAATGTAAAAGGCAGCCTTATGTCAGGAAGCGGTTCAACATTTTTTGTATTAAATGATAAATTAAATGCTGATTTTAATCCGAATGATTATGATATTTTTGAGGGATTAAAAACAATTCAAACGGGAGTAGAGATAGTGCAGGATGACATAATTATTACGGAAAAAACTAACCCGAATACAGTTAATATTGATATTTCAAGCTCACTTGAAATAGCCGAAATGATAAATAATGAAGATTTAAAAGTAGCTCAAAAAATCAGTGAAAATTTGAATTCAATAGCAAAGGCAATTGACGTTATAAGTGAAAATTTCTTAAACAACGGACGATTATTTTATTTTGGAGCAGGTACGAGCGGACGACTCGGAGTTTTAGATGCGTCAGAGTGTCCTCCGACATTTAATTCAAATCCTGAAATGGTTCAAGGAATTATAGCAGGCGGCGACAAAGCATTAAGATTTGCAATTGAAGGGGCGGAAGATAATGCAGAACTTGCAAAAGAAGATTTTGGTAAGTTGAACATAAATCCTGATGATACCGTTGTTGCAATATCGGCAAGCGGAAATGCAGCCTATGTAATAGAAATTTTAAAACTGGCAAAGGCTAAAAATTGCAAAACAATTTCGCTAACTTGCAACCCGCAAGCAAAAATGAGCAATTTTGCAGATATCGTAATTTGTATAGAAACAGGTCCAGAAGCCGTAACAGGTTCAAGCAGAATGAAAGCAGGTACTGCACAAAAAATGATCCTGAATATGCTGACGACAGGTGCTATGGTAAAAATCGGCAAAACATATAAAAATCTGATGATAGATGTTAAACCGACAAATATCAAATTAAAAGATAGAGCGGCAAGAATTGTTTCGCAGATAGCAGAAGTTGAAAAAAATGAAGCAAAAAATATACTCGAAAGTAACGGATATAAGGTAAAAGAAGCTATCCTGCAAATAAAATACAATTTGCCTTTTATAGAAACGGAAAGAATTTTAGCCGAAAACAACGGCATACTAAGAAAAGTATTTGAAAAATTAAAATAAACCTTTTGTAAAACCTTAATAAAAAAGACACTCCGATTAAGGAATGTCTTTCTAAAGGGAAGGAAACACTTATTATAGAAAAGGAAAAGGAAAACTAGCTGAGATTTTGGATTTTGTCGCTCATACCTTCCATCTCGTCTTTTAACATCTTTTTAACTACGTCATTTTGAGCATCTAACATTTTGCAAACTGTTTCAATGTTCTTTACTTTGTTTTCCAAAATAACGTCCGCATTATTTAAGATACTGCTTGTAACTTTTTGGTAAGCTGCA
Organism: bacterium; assembly: GCA_963617295.1. Taxonomy (GTDB): domain Bacteria; phylum Cyanobacteriota; class Vampirovibrionia; order Gastranaerophilales; family Gastranaerophilaceae; genus Avigastranaerophilus. The sequence continues at coordinate 1,577 of CAVEOW010000044.1, forward strand.
AGCGGAGCACTTGAACAACCTTGAAGTAAGTTACCGATTAAAGTTGTACCTACACCAAATGAACCCAAGTAAGGAGATACCGCTTGTAAGATACCGCCAAACCCTGAAACAACACCGGCAGCAGGTAACAAGAAGCTGTCACCAAACCCGAAGCCTGACGCCAAACCTGCAGTATAACCTAAAGCATTAGCCGCAGTTGAACCTGCAATATCGGAAACAGAAGTAAGAGCAGATGCACCACCTGTCATATATCCGTCATTTGAAGCACCAAAACCTTGAACAATAGGGCCGGCACCACCTGTAAAACCTGAATATTGAGATAATGAGCCGATACCAAAAGCAGAATTTAAACCGCTTGTCATATTAGAAGGAGTCCAATATGAAGTACCCGGAATGTTGATTGCTGTTCCGCCGCCCATTGTTGACATAAAGCTGCTCGGTGCTATCATACTTGCAAGTTTCCACAAAAAGCTGCCTGCAGTACCAAAACCTGCACCATCAGAAGCAGAACCGCTTACAGTGATATCTCTTAATAAGTCATAAGTTTCAAATAACATTGCTTTTGCGTCGCTGCTTAAACCGCCGTATTTGTTTGATATAACTAAATTACTGTCATTTTTGTAACTCATCTCTTACGTTCCTTCGTGTTTACCTGTGTTTACTAACCCGTTTAATTTATTTTTATGAGAATGTATTAAATACGCTTTCAATGTTTTCTTTTAATACGTTCTTAACTGCTTCAAGTTCTGTTTGGAGAGCTTGTTGTTCTGTATCAATTTGGTTTAATCTCAATTCAAGAACTTTATCTTCTTCTTGTAATGACTCTGTTCTTGCATTCAATTGTGCAACCATTTTGTTATATTCATCTTTTTGCATTGTGTAATCTCTTAATGCCTGATTATAACCTTCATCATCATGAACTCTTGTTGTATCAACATTTACAGAACCTGATGTCGCTTCAGGAATAGAAATTGAAGAAATCCTTCCTGTTTTTGCGTTAAATGTAATATTTGCATTTTTAAAGACTTGTTCTTCCGTTACAGTGCTTCCTCCGCTTGTATAAGAATATAAATCTTGTCCTTCCGCATAACTTGCAATCAAACTTGCAGGAATGTAACTTGTTGTGTTATTTGAAGTATATGAATAGAAAGTTTCAATTTCACTTACCGGAGTAACACCTGATGTAGAATTGATTAATCTTACCAAGTTTGCATTCGGAGTGCTTCCGCTATCAGGATCGTCATCAGGTAATTTAGTTAATTCAACTTTTGTTGATTCATCATTACCTTGCATTAAATACATTTTTCCGTCAGCATCAGTTGTAATTTTCCAGCCTCTGCTTGCTGATAATGTTGTTTGTAATGCTACTTCCTTATTGTAAGTACGTTCGGTTGTAACATTATAAGTACCGTCAGCATTTTGAGTATAACTTTTAATTACATAATCACCGTTATAACCTTTTGTCGGATCAGAAATTGAAAAAGAATAATTTGTTTCATAAAATTCTGTTGTATCCGGTGCAATCGGTACATCCAATGCTAATAATTTATTATATAAAGCATTAACTTCTTCGGCCAAAGCGGTACGTTGTTGGTTTACTTGTTGACCTTCATATTCCATATTGGATTTTCTTGCCGTTATACCTAGAAATCTTGCCTGTGAAGCTGCTAAGCCCATTTCCTTTTCTCCATTGTTAATTGTTTTTACATGCAATTTATCGACCGCATTGCATAAATACTTTAACTTTATTTATGGATTGTAAAGAAAACTTAACATTTGTTAAATGAAATTTTATACTTTACCTTAATTTCTATTTAATGATGATTTGTAAAAAGGCAAGATTTAAAAAAATAATTAATATTATTTTGGGGAAATAAGAATAACTATACAAAATTTTAGCAGCCTAAAGACAGTCCGGCACATATATTAACAGATTGTCCCGTAATTGTTTTTGCATTATCGGAAATCAAAAACTCACACGTTGCAGCTATTTCGTTAGGGCTTACAAATCGGCGTTGCGGTATTGTTTCAATAATTTCTTCCTTTAAAAAATCAGATTCCAAATTCTCATTATTTATAAGTTCAGTATCAACCCACCCCGGGTTAATTATATTTACCGTGATATCATCTTGAGCAACTTCCAATGCAAGTGCTTTTGTAAAACCTATTAATGACGCTTTAGTTAGTGAGTATATGCTTGCATTTGCCTCTCCCATTACCCCTGAAATTGAACCTATATTTATAATTCTTCCCCATTTTTTTTCTTTCATATATGGAAGAACGGCTTTTGAGAGCATAACAGGTGCTACAGTATTAAGCATAATTGATTTTTCAATTTCATCATTATTCATTTTCTCAAGTGAAGAATAAAAATATACCCCTGCATCATTAATTAATACATCAAAATTTACGCCTAAAGTATTTATTAATTTTTCAGCAGAATTTTTTTCATATAAATCAACCGCACAAAATCCCGAAAAAACATTTTCAATACATAATTTTTCTAACTTTTCACTATAACGCCCTGTTATATACACGTTATTATCTTTACATAAATACTTCGCAACAGCTAAACCTATTCCTTGAGAAGAACCTGTAATAAGTATATTTTTCTTTTCCATAAATTATTCCTAAAATAAATTATTCGTGATCAACATTGGTAATAAAGCTCATCAGCGACATAATGAAAGAATTTATTAATTCTTCTTTTTCTTTATCATCAAGTGTTTTAATAAATTCTATACAGGTATGAAGATTATAATTCTCATCATACCAGCGTTTATAACACGGTGGAGGGTTATCTGCCAATCGTTGTATGACAGAATCAAATTCATTATGATATTTTTCCATTATAATTTGGAGAAAATCTTGTGCGATTACCTCAATATGCTCTTCATCAACTGTTTCCAGTAAAAGTATAAGCGATTTTAAATCCGGATATTTGTCATACCAACGATTATACATAGTTCCCCTTAACCTGCAGGCCAGCCGAATTTTCTTCCTGCCATAACGTGAACATGTATATGAAATACTGTTTGACCTGCGTCAGCTCCGGTATTAACAACCGTTCTATATTCTTTTATTCCTAATTTCTTAGTGATTTTAGGTATAGCAGAAAAAATATCCGCAAATGCTTCTCTTGAATCTATTTCACTTAAAGAAGCATAGTGAGTTTTCGGTATTACCAAAAAGTGAACAGGTGCTTGCGGATTTAAGTCATTAAATGCTACAACCTTATCATCTTCATAAATTAAATCCGTATTTATTTCTTTATTTGCAATTTTGCAAAAAATACAATCGTTACTCATATTAAACCTCATTAAAATATATATTTCTATAATATAACGTTTTCCTATATTCTACAAA
>CAVEOW010000044.1:5001-8282 GCA_963617295.1 bacterium
CCTCTTTTCTTCCATTTTTATTATTTAACTATACAAACTTTATCATATCTGCGAATATTTTTGAATTATTCTTTGTTAACAAATTCATTGTTGTTAAGTTATTAGTATTGTTATTATTGTTGTTTGCACTGTTTAACGCTTGTTCTTCCTTAATACGTTTTTTAGTTGCTCTTTCGTTTATCCAAGGAAGCATAAATCCTAAAAATACAGGAACAAGTATTAATACAGAGAATGCTGTAAATCTTGCATTTAAAGTTTTAGCTTTTGTAACCCACGGGTTATTTTTATCCTTAAACAAGTCAACTAATTTTTTAACCGGTTCAGAGTCTTTTGCATTTGTTAATGCTTCTGTAATAGTTTTATTATCGGCATTTGCAATATTAACACCTTCCCCTAATACTTGTTGAACAAGCGATTTAGATTCATCAGTTAAGCTAAATACTTTTGATAAGTTACCTTTTTGTCCGTTGATGAAATTACAGAAACCTGTTATTCCGTCTTTATAATTATCTATTCCGCTATATTTTGAAACTATTTGAGGTGTAGTCAACGTATTTACGCCCTTGATAGGTCTGATATAGTCAAATACTTTTTTGAAGAAAGGTTGAGAATCAAAGGTTGCAGGTTTATTTGCTAATACCATGCCTGAACTTTTTTCACTTGCCTTTGAGAAACCTTTTCTCAAAGCTTTTTCACCAAAGCACATCGTAACGCAAGTTGTAACATCACGTCTTAAGATTTCTTCTCTGTCATATTTATCTTTAGCTTGTCTTGTTCTCGGTAAAAGAATTCCGAAACCCATAATTGATAACAATAACGGGAATGAAACATTTATGCCTTCAAATTCCATGCCTCTAGCAAATTTACCGATAAAACCTGAACTTGTCAATTTGTTTGCTGCTTTTTCAACTGCTGTTGCAGCAGACCCAAATGACGGATTAGCTTTATCTTTTTTATCGGTTTTTTGAGTTGTTTGTGCATTTAAGGCTTTATCATTTAATGTTTCATCTTTCATTAAGCCTGCAAGACCTGCATTTTCCTTGCCTTCCGCTTTATTGTATAATTTCGGAATTATTTTAAGGAAAGCTAATATTGCACTAATCATTGCAACATTCATTCCAAATCTTATAACAGTCTTTTTATTTACGAGATTTTTTATTGTTGATGCAATTTGGTTTTTGTCTTGATTTTTAACTTTTTCAACAACATCACTTGCATAAGCAGTCATATTTGAAACGGTATCTTCAAATGACATTGTAGAATTTTTTACTGTTGCTGCGGTAAAATCCGTATTTACGGTATTGCTGGCATATTTTTTTGCAATATCCACAAATTCATCGGATAAACTGTTTAAAGTTTCTTTTCTTGCAGCTTTATCCTTAGCTGTTGTATATAATCTTTTAGCAAAGTCACTTGCTTTTTGAATAGTAGAAGATGAAGCAGTTTCTTCATGCTTTGCATTTTTTAAAATTTCAGTGAATGCACTTTGGTAAAATTCTTGTTGATTAATTGCTTTACCTGCAGCATTCAATGGAGATGCAGCATGGACTTCCCCAAATGCTTTTATTTGTTCCATAGGAACACCGACTGTTTTACCAAGCGTTTTACCGCCTGCACCAAGCATTATTGCAGGGATTATAAACATGCTCGGACCTGTTAAAAATTCTCTTACCATCTCTTTAGCGGCAAAGCTAAAATTCTTTTTGCCGTCATTTTCTTTAGAGTTTCTCATCAAACCCATAATAGGTCTTGGCAAATTTGTACCCAGCATATCTTGAAGAGTAAATGATACAACAAGACCGCCGTTCTCAATTAAATCAGCGGTTCCAAGAGCTACTTTATCAAGTGCCCCGTTAAAATTTTGTTGTTTGTTTTGATTGTTAGTTAATGTTTTTTGTTTTTTGTGATTGTTCTGAACAAATGTGTTTACTCTGCTTACTTGCATAAATTTCCTTAGATATATACTTTCCGATATTCTCCCAGTGCATAAAAGTTTCGAAATAATAAATTTGCTAGTGTTTGGTATTTTTTATTAATAAAATTTACAAAACTTTAATAAGTGTACTTTGGATACTTATTCTGTATAAAACACTCATGAATTTTTGTCAAGAGTGTTAATTTTACTTAATATATACCTGTTTGATTGGACTTTATTTATAAAGAAAATAATAATGTTGGTGATGTCTCTTTTACTGATTTTTCTTCCTTATTGTAATAAGGAAGTTTTTTTATTCTTATATGTTAATATTGTATAAGTTAAAAGCAATTCAAATGGGGAAAATAACAATGAAAATCGCATTTATAAGACCAAGCATGTTTGCAATGGCAACAAAAGACGTTATGTACCCGCTTGTATTTGCAATTGCAAAGGCAATGACTCCAAGCGATATTGAAATTTTATTTTATGATGAACGAGTTGAAAAACTGCCCGAAGATATTGAGTCTGATTATATAGTCTTGACGGTTGATACATTTACTGCTAAAAGGGCATATCAGTTAGCGGATTGTTATCGTAAACAAGACAAAAAAGTTATTATGGGAGGTTTTCACCCGAGTGCATGCCCGAAGGAAGCCCTTTGTCATGCAGATTCTGTTATGATTGGAGAAATTGAAAGCACATGGAATAACTTAATTGCAGATATTAAGAATAATAAATTACAAAAATGCTATGAATCTGATGTGTTAGTCGATTTATCAACAATAAAATATGATTACAGTGCTTTTGACAGAAAAAAATACAATAAAATAGGACTGATACAATTTTCAAGAGGCTGTAAATTTGCCTGTGAGTTTTGCTCGGTTCATGCCTTTTTCAAAAACTCAATAAGAACAAAATCTATAGATGTTGTTTTAGATGAAATTAAACAACTAAAAGAAAAGTTTATATTTTTTATTGACGATAATTTGTTCTCAAATGAAGAAGAAGCTAAAAAACTATTCAAAGCAATGATCCCGTTAAAGAAAAAGTGGTTTTGCCAAATAAGTTTAGATGTTGCAAAGAATAAAGAATTGCTTAAATTAATGAGAAAAAGCGGTTGTTCTATTGCTTTAATCGGGTTTGAATCATTAAATATTGATAACCTAAAACAAATGGGAAAAGGTGCCAATATAAAATATAACAACTATAAAGAGATGATAAAAAACCTTAACGAAGCCGGTATTATGATATATGGAACGTTTGTAATAGGTTATGACGGTGATACAAAAGAAACCGCCGAAAAGTTAGCAGACTTTGCAATACAAAACAAGTTTTCCGCTGCAAATTTCAACCCGTTAATGCC
>CAVEOW010000045.1:0-8187 GCA_963617295.1 bacterium
ATAAAATACACACAACCATTGTAAATTCTGAAATCGAAATTGCGGAAGAGCAAAATTTTAGGTTAAAAGCAATACGGGCTACAGGTGGGAAAATAAAATCAGAAAACGAAAAATCCGTAATTGTTTTGTTTGAAGATAAAAATAATAAAATTCTTTTTATGGGTGATGGGAATATTAATACATATAATTATCTGCCACAAGAATATAAGACTGATTTAAAAGTGTTAAAAGTCGGACACCACGGAGCAAAAGATACATTAAATAAAGAAATGATTGATAACTCTGATTATTTTATTATTTCAACAGGCATAAATATATATAATCATCCATCTGTTGAAACACTCAATATGATAAGAAAATATAATAAAACATATTTTAGAACAGACAAATTTAATGCCCTAAAATTTATTTTAAAGCCTGATAAAACAGATATATACGCTTATTCACCCACAACTCATGAGTTTAAAAAATTAACTAAATAATGTTTACTTTCCTGCTAACAACTTACCGGTATCTTTTCCGCCCGGCTCAAGAAGCTCTCTGCAATACCAAGGTTTATAATTAATACCTGAATTATAATCAGTCTTTGTAGCGTTTAACAAATGTAAATCCTGCCCCCCATTTATTCGGGCCCTTTTGTCCGTTAATATCAAAAGCCATAATTTTAGCTTTTGCAGAATTTCCATAAGGAATAAAAATCATCCCGTCAGCAGTAACAAATGCAGCCCCTTTCTTTATACTCTCTTTATAGAACCCGGGAAATCCGCTTACTGCTTGATTTGCCTCATAAACTGAAGAATTGTGCATTTTCTTATAAGCGGTATCGATTCCCTCATATTCAGGGATACAACCGTTTTGGTAAGCGTTAGATTCACAATATTTAATTACATTCATATTTTTTAAGAACGAAGAAAACAACAAATTACACTCATCATCAACCCCGTTGTAATCGGCAGGAACAGGATCTTCTGTACCTTCCAATACAAATTGCCGACATTTTCCGTCATCGGCAAATTTCTTACATACAGCTCTACCGTAAGGTCTTGGAACATAATATCCGCAAGAAGCATTGTAGCCCTCTTGTAAATAAAATTCATTAGCAGCGTTATCCAATACACTTTTGGCTTTCCAAACCCCTGACCTGTACTGATTCCACTTGTAACTGTTATAAAGTAAAGGAACGGTAATTGCTGCAATAACCCCAATAATAACGAGAGTAATTAGTACCTCGCTAAGAGTAAAAGCCTGAACTGTACCCCAAAAAGTGGACACATAAAACTTGCGAGTGTGGTATATAATAGAAAAGGTAGCTTTTTGATTTTTAAAAGAGTATTAAGAAATATTACAAAATAAATAAAATTTATGACTTTTCTCTAAAGTTCATTAAAAAACATGCCGATAGTGTGTATGTAAGAACAAACAATAAGGAGGAAAATCAGATGTCAAATATTAATCCGCTTAATTTTGGGGTACAAGGGAACCCTTATTTAAAGAAAGATACTCAGGATGATTTAGCAAAGGAAACTCTGAGTCAACCTAAAAAAGAACAAGATGTTAAACAAGCAAACTCTAATGAATTGTTAGGCTACATGGCTGCCGTTAACAGTGATATTATTCCGCAAAAAGTTACAAGAACGGTAGAAGTAAAAAAATATGTAAATGATGAACAAGCTGCAAGAATTGAAGACTTTATGAAAGGCTTTGAAGCTGATTTTGACGAAATATCAAATTCCGCAATGTCAGAATTTCCGGAGCTATCTCAAAAAGCAGCTGATGATATAGCTTTAGCTTATATCAATCAACATTACTAAAGAATTCCCCTATCCTATCCTATCCAAATTATTGTTTGTTATTTTCACTAAGACCGTAGATTACTGTATTACGGTCTTTTTTTTGTGCTATAATATTGTAAAAGTAAGATAATTTTTAGAAGGATTAGAAGACGTGGGATACAAAATATTAAAAAAAGTTGAGCTATGCCTGAACCAATATGAACTTCAAATTGAAGCTCCATACGTTACAAGAAATGCTCAAGCCGGACAATTTATTATTTTCAGAGTTGAAGATAACGGAGAAAGAGTTCCGATTACAATCGCTGATGTTGACAAGGAAAGAGGTATTCTTACCGTTGTGTTTATGGCAGTTGGTTATTCTACTAAAAAACTCGCACTGCTTGAAGTTGGTGATGAAATAGTTGACGTAGCAGGACCTTTAGGTAAAGCAACTGAAATTGAAAAATACGGCACGGTTGTTTGTGTTGCAGGTGGTTATGGGGCTGCTCCATGTTACTTAATTTCTAAAGCATTTAAAGATGCCGGCAACAAAGTTTACACAATTATGGGTGCAAGAAATAAAGATTTAATCTTCTGGAAAGATAAAATGGCAACAGCTTGCGAAGAACTTTTCATAACTACTGATGACGGAACAATGGGTCATAAAGGATTTGTTACAGACATTCTTTCTGACTTAATGGCAAAAGAAGAAATTAATTATGTTATAGCCGTAGGTCCTATGCCGATGATGAGAGCAGTTGCAAACTTAACTCGTGATAAACAAATTAAAACAGAAGCAAGCATGAACCCGATTATGATTGACGGTACCGGCATGTGCGGTGCTTGCAGAGTTACGGTAGGCGGAGAAGTTAAATTCGCTTGCATTGACGGACCTGATTTTGATGCCCACAAAATTGATTTTGATGAAGTAATCAACAGATCTAAAATTTATAAAGATGAAGAAAGAAGAAGATGCGAAAGCTGTAATCTTCTTAAACCGGTACAAACTTTAAGATAAGGAGAAACAAATTGAGCGATAAAAAAATTCCGATTTGCCCGCTTATGAGTGCAGGAAATGATGTCTGTGTAGTGTGTGCCCAAGAAACTTGTGCTTGGTATATGAAAAACTACAAGACTTGTTCTGTTTATTTATTAGCACATAATGCTGTTCTTGATATAAAAGAAAAACAATCAAGAAAACCTGCTCAATAGTTAATCAAAGTTAAATTTATTCAAAAAAAATCTCCTCATAGAGGAGATTTTTTATATCTTTATTTGTCTTATTCAGCTTTTTCACTTTCAAAAACAATTTTTTGGTCTTTAAGTTTAAGGACAATTTTGTCGCCTGCCTTATACTTACCCGAAAGAATTTCTTCTGCCAAACCGTCCTCGATTTTCTTTTGGATTAATCTTCTTAACGGTCTTGCACCGTAAGCCTCAGAGTATCCTGCTTCACCAAGATAATCTTTAACTTCTTCAGTAACTTCAATATTGAGGTTTTGAGAAGCAAGACGTTTGAATAAATCATTTAACATTAAGTCAACGATTTGTCTGATTTCAGGTTTTGTTAAGTGAGAGAATACGATAATGTCATCGATTCTGTTTAAGAACTCGGGACGGAATGCCTTTTTCATTGCTTCCATAACAGTATCTTTTAATTTTTCGTATTTATCTTTTTGTTCATCTTCGGCAACTGCAAAACCAAGTTTATTAGTTGTTGTAATCATACTTGCACCAACATTACTTGTCATAATAATGATAGTATTTTTGAAATTAACAAGTCTGCCCTTAGAATCTGTCAAACGACCGTCATCCAATATTTGCAACATGATGTTGAAAACATCAGGATGTGCTTTTTCAATTTCATCAAAAAGAATTAAGCTGTATGGTTTTTTTCTGATGATTTCAGTCAAATGTCCGCCGTCATCATAACCGACATACCCCGGAGGTGAGCCGATTAATTTTGAAGTAGAATGGCTTTCCATAAATTCTGACATATCAATACGAATCATGCTGTCTTCGCTGCCAAATACCGCTTCAGCCAATGCTTTAGCAAGTTCTGTTTTACCGACCCCCGTAGGACCCGAGAAGATGAAACTTCCGATTGGTCTGTTTGGTGCTTTTAAGCCCACTCTTGCACGTCTGATAGCTTTTGACAATGCAACAACGGCTTGATCTTGTCCGATAACTCTTGCGTGAAGAGTATCTTCCAATTTCAGAAGTTTTTCGCTTTCACCCTCTGAAATCTTAGTTGTCGGAATACCGGTCATTATGCTTACAACTTGTGCAACGTGTTCAGGTGTAACCGTCGGTTTATTTTCTTCATTATCATCACGCCATTTTTGAGCCATTTCACGAATTTTTTCTTTTAAATCAGCTTCATCATCTCTTAAATTTGAAGCTGTTTCAAATTCTTGATTTCTGATAGCTTCTTCTTTTTGTTTGATGATAGACTTCAATTGTTTTTCAAGTTCTTTACCTTCCGGCGGCAATGCACTTGTTTGAATTCTCAACTTTGAAGCCGCTTCATCAATAATATCAATAGCTTTATCGGGTAAAAATCTATCCGTAATGTATTTTGATGACAGTTCCGTCGCTGCAACAATTGCTTCATCCGAAATTCTTAATTTGTGGTGTTCTTCATATTTAGGTTTTAAACCTTTAAGAATTTCGATTGTGTCTTCAATTGAAGGTTCATCAATCATAACAGGTTGAAATCTTCTTTCTAAAGCAGAATCTTTTTCAACATATTTTCTGTATTCTTCAAGAGTTGTTGCACCAATAACTTGAATTTCGCCTCTTGATAGAGCCGGTTTCAATATGTTAGCGGCGTCAATAGCCCCTTCTGCTGCACCTGCACCGATTAATGTGTGCATTTCATCAATAATAAGAATGATGTTACCTGCTTGGCGAATTTCATCCATTATTTTCTTTAAACGTTCTTCAAATTCACCTCTGTACTTAGTACCTGCAACAAGTAATCCCATGTCAAGTTGAATAACTTTTTTGCCGTCAAGAATATCCGGAACTTCCGAATTGACAATTCTTATGGCAAGTCCTTCAACAACTGCGGTTTTACCAACACCGGGTTCCCCTAATAATACGGGATTGTTTTTTGTTCTTCTTGCAAGAATTTGAATTACACGTTCAATTTCTTTTTCTCTTCCGACTACAGGATCCAAACGTTGTTCTTGTGCTGCAAGCGTTAAATCCGTACCGAATTCATCAAGACTCGGGGTTTTTGTTTTTCCGGTTGAAGCAGTTGCAGTTCCTGTTGATTGAGCAGGTTTTGTTTCGCCCAACATCTTAATAACATTGCTTCTAACCTTGTTTAAATCAACTCCCAAGTTTTCAAGAACTCTGGCTGCAACACCTTCACCTTCTCTGATTAAACCTAAAAGAAGATGTTCGGTTCCTATATAATTGTGTCCTAATTGTCTTGCTTCATCCCAAGACAATTCTAATACTCTTTTTGCTCTAGGCGTAAAAGGAATTTCTACTGCAACAAAGCCTGAACCTCTGCCAATAATTTTTTCAACTTCTACTCGTGCATCTTTTAAAGTTACGCCCATTGCCTTTAATGTTTTAGCGGCAACACCGGTACCTTCTCCGATTAAACCCAGTAAAACTTGCTCTGTACCAACAAAATTATGACCCAATCTTCTTGCTTCTTCTTGTGCAAGCATTATTACTTTTATAGCCTTTTCCGTAAAACGTTCAAACATTGCTTTACTTCTCCTAATAAGACTCCATAATATTATTTTACACAATAATTCAAATTATACAATCAGTCTGACAAAACTTTTAATTTATTTTCTGCGGGAAGATACTTTCCGTTTATGTTGCTTGATTTTAAGTAAGCAGCCCTCGCCTCATTTTTCATCCCTTTTTTCTCAAAAATTTCACCGATAATAAAGTGGGTTTCGGGGTCTTTATAATATATGTCAAGACTTTTATTTATGTATGTCATTGCTTCATCGGGGTAGTTGTTGTTTACTAAAACTCTTGCACAATATTTATATGTTTCTTTATTGTATTTTTCAAAATAAGTACAGTTTGACAATATTTTTTTTATTAAATCAATTTGCTTGCAAGAAAACAGCATTTCCAAATCCTGCTCAAAAAAATTCCTTATCTGCATATAAGTAGGGTGAAAATCATATATATTTTTAATTATATTAATCAATGAGAATAACCAATCAGCTTGAGGATTAGAGCCTTTTACTATTGATATAATTGAAAGTGCTTCTTCTGTTCTACCTTGTAAAAACCTGCAATATCCGACGGCGGTTAAATTTTGTGCTTTATTAAAGTATTCGGAGGCAAGTTCAATTTTATGTTCATACAATGCAAGTTTCCCGAGAATATTAAAACTCCAAGAGTCCGAATTGTCTTTTAAAACTTCTTTTATCTTGGAGTAATTTTTATCTTTATATAATAGCTTTTCTATTTCTGTCTTGTTCATTCTAAAAATTTGACATTGAATTGTTCATCATCATTAATTGAAGCATTTCAGGTGTGATTTTGTTATTTCCGTTTTGCTTATAATATTTTAAATAATCAAAATCATTTTGCTTATTATTTGAATTTTCCAGTATCATTGCCATAGATGATACTTGAGAATTGTTGTTTTGCAATACATCAAGTATTCTTGCCATTTTTTCATCAGACGGAAGTTGTGCTTTATTGTTATTGATTTCAGATTGCTGCATTTTCATGTGTTCTTGTTCAATAAATTGTTGAGCACTCGGGTGAATGTAACGATATTTTCCGTCAATAAGTTTCTCAATTTCGATTGCGTTTTCGCTCTTGTTTACAGTGTTCTTTTGAGCTAAATAATTAGCAAAAAAGCCAACCGGGTCATTTTTTAACTGTTGAATTTCCTTATATGTAAAATCTTCATAAGTACATTGGTTTTGATTTTCCATACACATTTTTGCCTGAATTGCATAAGAAGTTAATTGCGGAACAGAATTCAATTGTATTACTTTATCAAATGCTTCGTGGGCTTCAGGCTTCATCGCAATATTCATGTAAGAACTGCCCATATAGTACCAAGCAATAGCAACCGACGGATCTTTTTCCGTTAACTGCTGCATATCAGAAATACAACCGATATAGTTTTTTTGTTTATATTTTGCAATTGCTTCTCTTATTTCTACCGAATTACCTGCCGCATAAACACCTGCAACAGATAATGCAGCTAATGCAATCGTAATTGTCAATGCTAATATAAATGATTTCTTCATATTATTTCCTTATCGAATTTCGTTTTTATAACCAAACTAAACCTTATATTAAATTATATACCCAATTTTACAAAAAACCTAGTCATTTACTCTATAGTAATTAAATTTTTATAAATAAATACACTATTTGAGGGAGAGTAAATACTTTATTTACAAAATTATATTTAATGATTTCAAATGAGAAGTTAAGGATTTTCTAATTTAAAAATATGATTTTTAAGGGAAATAGTATATTAACTTTTGTAACACATGTATAATATTATATATATCTGTTGAATAAACAAATGGGAGGACTAATGAAAATAAAGATAAAAGAAACCGTAAAAATAAAGAAAGGGTGGAGTTTATATAAACTCGCCAAGGTTTTAAATCTTCCTCAACAAACCGTTTATTCTTGGGCAAGCGGAAGAACTCAACCGTCTTATGAAAACATGGACAGATTATGTGAAACAATTAATTGTACTGTAGGGGATTTGTTTGAAGCTGAACCGGTACAACAAAAATTAAACCTTGCAGTTAATCAATAAAGTATTTGATTTATATAATATCATTTTTATATCTTATTCAGTCGGGCTTCTACCTTTGTTTCAATAAGTGAAATTATAAAATTTCATATATGGGTATAGATAGTTTTACTAAGTCTTTATTGTTGGGGAAAGTATGCCCAACCGACATACAAGAAATTAAGTACCGGTATAGCTGAAATAAGAGAAAACTAATATGAAATCATCTGAATTAAATAAGATAATGAGAATGCGGACTTTCCCCGATAGATTCAAGAAAAAGGGACGATTAGCATATTATACATTGACTCACAGAACAGGAGCAATTGCTTACCTATCAATAATCAATTGTAGATATTTCTCTTGATTATTACAAAGTTGTAACAAATCAAGGAGGAAATAAAATCTTCCAAATTTGGTTAGAAACTTGTCTGGCAAGGTATTTGCGGGCAAGTTTCTTGCTTTTACCTTCTGCCATTTTTCTCTGAAAATATGTAGAACCTTTTTCGTCAAATCGAGATTGAAAAATTGAAATTGAATAGAGAAGTGAATTTAAAGTTCGTTTGCCTCTTTTGTTGTTTCGGTGTCTTGATGTCAAACCACTTGAACAATTTACAGGTGCTACTCCGCAATAACCAGCAAATTGAGCTTTACCATTACCAC
>CAVEOW010000046.1:0-3748 GCA_963617295.1 bacterium
CACCTAAACAAGTTTTTCAACTTTATAGTGTTGCGATTGCTTCTTGAATGTGGGTCTTTCACAATTTTGAATATCTTTTATTAAGTTAGAGCCGGTAATTTGACTATATTTGCTTAAAATCTTGGCATTAATTTTGTCATCATTATTACTTAGAAGATTTATGACAAATTCATCAGCTTTCTTAGAATTATCACATGTTGGTTTAAGGGTAGCGTATAATTCACTGCAAGCAATTTCTAATGCCAAATCACTTCCTTCCCCAATTGATTCAAATAACTTAGAGGCGATTTTTTCCATAATTCCATTACGCTCATTGCTCTCCCAAAAAAAGCCAAAATCTGCAGCAATATCAACTGTTAAATTTCCGTTGTATATATTTTCATAAGTTTGAATTATATTAGCCCAATCATCACCGGTTAGACTTTCATTATTCAAAATTTCATGAACTTTTTCTTCGTCAGTTCCTAACCTGTCTGCGGTTGCACTATATAATTGACTTGAAATTTCATCATATTTTTCTTGCATTTCAAAATCTTTAACTGAAAGGTAACCATCCCCGTCATCATTATTATCTGCAATTGTATTTAAAATTTTTGTCAACATGTCATTATCTTTAATGTCATATCTCTCTTTTAATTTATTTGCAAAAAATGATGTTGAAATTTTATCTTTATTATTTTCTTCTAAAATTTCTTTAAATATGGATGATAATTCGTCATAAGATTCATTAGATTTGCTACCGCCAGCGGCATTACTTGGTCTATTTTCTCCAAAAATTTCTTTTCTTAAATTGTAGTCAAATAGCATTTATACAACTCCTAATGTTTCCTTTTAATTTATCGGTATTTATTAAGAGTTTCTTTAACTATTTATGAGATTTTTGTATAAATATTAACAAATTTGTTACAAATTTAGTAAATTGTACCTATCAGCAAGCCTGCAAAGAATAAATTTTGCCACTATGATATTATAGTTTGTCAATGTGTTTTTTATTTAAAAGAAACTGATTTAGAGATGATTGTTTTGAGAGAAAGTATAGAAGATAAAATTATATTGAAAGCAATAAAAAAGAGCCATTAAAGGCTCTTTTTTAATTTTTGGAGGATAGGAGACTCGAACTCCTGACATCCTGCGTGCAAAGCAGGCGCTCTACCAACTGAGCTAATCCCCCACGGATTATGTCTTTTCTATCTTTCAGCCCTCTCGGACTTACAAGATTATATTATCATATCATATTTCGTTGTCAACAAGTTTTTTCTAAATTTATTTAATTTTTTTCAAAAAATCTTTCAATTCTTCTTTTTCTGTTTTGTCTATAGTTTTCATTGCAGACTTAATTACTACTGCTGCAGCCTTTTTACCTTTATATGAATTTAAAAATAGTGCATAGTCTTTTATATATTCTATATTTTGAGGTGCAAGTCTTTTCATTACGGAAAAATGAGATAATGCCGTTTCGTTATTTCCCGTACTTTCCGCACATTTTGCCATCATATAGTAATTATTTGCGTTAGCAAGGTTTATTTCTGATGCTTCTTTAAAGTAATAATAAGCATCCTCATACAATCCAAGTTTATAGTAGCAATTCCCGACCATTATATAATATTTGTCGTTTTGAGGTTGTATAGAAACTGCTATTTTAAAGTTTTCTAAGGCTTTATCAAAATCTTCATTGTTATAGCTTATTTCTCCTAAGATATAGTACATGTCAGGGTTATTTCTGTCTAATGATTTTATTTTGATGACTTTTTCTTGTATTTTGTCAAATTTCTTTTGTTTATAAAGTATTTTTATTTGCAGAATATAAGCTGCTAAATACTTATCATTTCCTTTTATAATCTCTTCACAGATATCATAAGCGGTTTCAAATTGAGATAACTTATAATTATATGAAGCGAGTTCTATTTTATAATCAAGAGAATAAGGATTAATCTTTATAGCTTTTTCAATTGTGCTAATTGCTTTATCATACATAAATATTTTTGAATAATACAGAGCTTGAGCAAAAAGAGCAAAGTCATCTTTTATATTACTATCCAGTTTTGCAATTAGTTCGCCTGCTTCCGCTATAGCGTTTTGAATCATTAAAATTATAGATTTCAACGTAATTGCTTGAGCATTTTCTTTATCTTTATTCAAAATCAGGTCTAGCACTCTTAACGCCAAGTCATACTTTTTAGCTGAATAATAAAGAAACGCCAATCCGTAATTATATATTTCATTTTCAGAATCTAAATCAATTGCATAACAGTAGCTTTCTTCTGCTTCCTGATAAAAACCTTTAACAGAATATACAAGTCCTAATTTAAAGTAATAAGAAGCATTTTTATCATTTAACTTTATTGCAAACGAATAGTTGTTTATAGCTGTGTTTAAATCTGATTTTGAATATGCAATATCACCTAATGCACAGAACAATTTATCATTTTCACTTGTTTTAAGAAGTTCTTTTGCCAAATTTTCGGCTTCTTCTGTTTTTCCGTCCTCTAAATATATGTTTATAACTTCAATACCTGCGTTAATATTTTTATTATCCAGTTCAAACGATTTTTTAAAAAATACATTTGCCTGAACAGTATTACCCTCATTTTTATAAGCATTACCAACCAGATAAAACATTTCGGAATTTTTCAAACTGTTTTGGTTTTGATTAAATAAATCTATTATCTTTTTCCATTCGGCTTTATTTGAATAAATTTCAAACAGGAATTTTGCAGAAGATAACAATTCATACTTTTCATTACATAACTCTAAAAACAATTTTTCAGCTTTATCAGTTTGTTTAATCTTATTCAATAAAAGTGCATAAGAATATTTTGCCTCATCATTTAATGAATCTTTTTCCAAAATTTGTTCATATAGCCCGATTGCTCTATCATATTGAAAAAGCAGGGTATATAAATTTGCAAGTTCCAATAAAATTTCAGAACTTTCATTATCAATAGCGAGTGCTTTATAAAAATAATCTATAGCTTTTTTATATTCTCCGCTATTTTTGTAGGCAAATGCTTCTTTTATGTAATCTGTTATATTTTCCATACTCATATTTTATTATATTTTCAATAATGACAATAGTAAAGTTTTTAAATTTAATATACAATGTTTGTATGGAAAAAAGATTAGAGATATGTTCAAAATATAAGCCCTCGGGAGATCAACCAAAAGCAATTCAACAACTTGTGCAAGGATTGCAAAATGGGGACGAAAATCAAACTTTACTTGGGATTACGGGTTCAGGTAAAACTTTTACCATTGCTAACGTAATAGAAAAAATGCAAAGGCAAACACTTGTAATTGCTCATAATAAGACTCTTGCCGCACAATTATATAATGAATTTAAAGAATTATTTCCTAATAATGCGGTTGAATATTTTATTTCATATTATGACTTTTATCAGCCGGAAGCATATATTCCAAGAAGTGACACTTATATTGAGAAATCCGCAACAATAAATGATGAAATCGACAGATTACGCCATAATACAACAAGAAGTTTGTATGAAAGAAATGATGTAATTGTTGTCGCTTCCGTAAGCTGTATATATGGTTTAGGCTTACCGGAACAGTATTTAAGCAGTGCCTTAAAAATTGAAGTCGGAGATGAAATTGACCGCAACGCATTTTTGCGTGAACTTGTAAAAATTCAATATAACAGAAATGATTTGGAGTTGACTCGTTCAACATTTCGCCCGAGAGGTGATATTATTGAAATCATGCCTGCTTATGAAAAAATGATAACAAGAATTTC
>CAVEOW010000046.1:3758-8184 GCA_963617295.1 bacterium
ATTTCGTTGTTTGGAGATGAGGTTGAAAAAATCGTCAGAATAAATCCTGTTTCGGGTGAAATCATTGAAAATCTTGACTCTACGGTTATTTTTCCTGCTGTTCACTATTTATCGGATGAAAATGATAAAGAAGAAACAATTGCTTTAATCAGGCAAGAGATGAAAGAACAGGTTCGCAAATTTGAGTTTGAAAATAAATTAATAGAGGCTCAAAGAATAGAACAGAGAACAAATTACGATATTGAAATGATAAAAGAAATGGGATATTGCAGCGGCATTGAAAATTATTCGAGAATAATTGAAAGAAGAGCAGCCGGAACGCCTCCCTCAACACTTTTAGATTACTTTAACGACGACTTTTTACTTGTTATTGATGAATCTCACGTAACAATTCCGCAATTAAAAGCAATGTATAACGGAGATCAGGCAAGAAAATCAGTTCTTGTTGATTACGGGTTTCGGTTGCCGAGTGCTAAAGATAACAGACCTTTAAAATTCGAAGAATTTTGGGGTAAAGTCGGTCAAAAAATATTTGTATCTGCAACTCCTTCTGATTTTGAAAAAGATGTATCATCTCAGCTTGTTGAACAAATTATCAGACCAACAGGACTTGTTGATCCTGAAATATTTGTAAAACCTACTCTCAATCAAGTTGATGACCTGATTGAAGAGATAAAAAAGGTTACCAAAAAGAATGAAAGAATTCTTGTTACCACCCTTACAAAGAAAATGGCAGAGGATTTGTGCGATTATCTTCAACAAATGGGAATAAAGGTCAGATATCTTCATAGTGAGATAGTATCAATAGAAAGAGTTGAAATTTTAAGAGATTTAAGACTTGGAGTTTTCGACGTATTAATCGGTGTAAACCTTTTAAGAGAGGGGTTGGATATTCCCGAAGTTTCTCTTGTTGCAATTATGGATGCGGATAAAGAGGGCTTTTTGCGTTCCGAAACAAGTTTAATACAAACTATAGGACGTGCAGCCAGAAATGTTTGTTCAAAAGTAATTATGTATGCGGACAAAGTTACGGACAGCATGGATAAAGCCATTCAAGAAACAAAAAGAAGAAGAGAAATTCAAATGGCTTATAATAAAGAACACAATATAACTCCGCAAACTATTAAAAAACCGATTGAAAATAATTTACTGCAACTGGTAGCAAGTTATCGAAATATTGAAGATATTGTAGCGGAAGAAATGGTAGAAAATAACATTTCAAAGAAAGATTTACCAAAACTTTTAGATACACTGGAAAAGGCAATGAAAAAAGCTGCCTCTGTTCTGGATTTTGAAAGGGCAGCTGAAATTCGTAATCAAATTAAAAAGTTAAAAAGTTTAACCTAATCATCCAAAATATCGGTTCTTTGATTTTTCTTTTTCTTAGGTTTTATTTTAGGAATTACTTCTCCATAACAGTCTGAACAAAATGAGTAAAGAGAGAAGAAAATCAAAACAATAAAGAAACTGTTTAATACATTTACCAATGTGTTATCAGTCAACATATAAGTCAAACCGTAATATAGTACAGCCCAAGAACATCCAAAAATAAAGATTCCCGCAAGCACGAAAGTCATAAACTCGACTATAAAATTCCCTGCACAATCAATAAAAATTGAAATTTTAAATGCGTCAGAGAATTTTCCCCTTGCAGAATACAATGTTATCGGGAGAAGCAAAAACGGGGAAACAAACAGTGCCAAGCAAATATAAATAACCCACAAAACAAAAGGTTCTGTTTGCAGATTTGCCATTATAAACCATACTATATAACAAGTTACTGCAACTACAGGCAATGATAATACAGAAGCAAAAACCGTGTCTTTTATTAATTTAACAATTGAAAATAAACTCGGCATAATCGGTGATTTGTTATTTATGTTCCTGTTCATAATAAAAGCCGCAGACCCAAAATAAACAGACGATAATATTAATGCAATATATAGCATATCCTGTTGCGACACAGCCTGTGAGTTCATGTTACTCAAAAAGAAGAATACGGGAGCAGCATATACACATAACTTTATAAACCAAAGTTTATCACTTGTTAAATTTCTTATTGCATTTATAGGACTTACTGCCATAATACTTTTTACCTCTTTCTATGCTAAATTATCGGTAAATTCATCACCTTTGATTTTTCTTATGATTTCGGTAACTTCTTCATTTTCAAGAGTTTCTTTTTCTAATAACTCTCTTGCAATTGCGTCAAGTAAATCTCTGTTTTCGGATAATACTTGTTTTGCTTCTGCATATTGTTTATCGATAATGCCTTTTATTTCTCTATCTATATCAGCGGCAAATTCTTCCGAGAAATCTCTTGTAGTACCAAAATCTCTACCCATAAATACATGTTCTTGAGATTTTCCGTAGCTTAGAGTACCCATTTTCTCTGACATACCCCATTGAGAAACCATTTTCTTTGCTACTGATGTTGCTTTTTCAATATCACTTGAAGCACCTGTTGAAACATTATCAATACCGTAAACAATTTCTTCTGCTACTCTTCCTCCTAATGTCATAGAAATTTGATCAAGTAATTTTGCTTTGCTTACGTGTACTTTATTATCTTCAGGTCTTGTCCAAGTTATACCAAGAGCATATCCTCTCGGAATTATTGTAACCTTGTGGAGTTCATCGCAATTTTTCAACAGTTTTGCAAGAAGAGCATGTCCTACTTCGTGATAAGAAGTAATTTCTTTATCTTTATCGGTCATTACTTTGCTTTTCTTTTCAATACCTGCCATAACTCTGTCAATAGAGTCATCAACTTCTGCCATACCGATTTTTGTTTTATTTCTTCTGGCAGCTAAAAGAGCAGCTTCATTTAATAAACTTTGTATGTCAGCACCCGTAAATCCGGGGATACGTTTTGCCAAAATTTTTAAATCCACATCTGTATCCAACGGTTTACCTTTTGCGTGAACTTTTAATATTTCTTCCCTGCCTTTAACATCAGGCATGCTAACCATAATTTGACGGTCAAATCTTCCCGGTCTTAAAAGAGCATTATCTAATATGTCAGGTCTGTTTGTTGCGGCAAGAATAATAATGTTTGTATTACCGCCAAATCCGTCCATCTCAACCAATAATTGGTTTAATGTTTGTTCTCTTTCATCGTGTCCTCCGCCAAGACCTGCTCCTCTTTGGCGACCTACCGCATCAATTTCATCAATAAAGACAATACAAGGTTGATGTTTTTTTGCTTGTTCAAATAAATCTCTTACCCTTGAAGCACCAACCCCAACAAACATTTCAACGAAATCCGAACCGCTGATGGAGAAAAACGGAACTCCGGCTTCTCCTGCAACTGCTTTCGCCATTAATGTTTTACCTGTACCCGGAGCGCCTACCAATAAAACACCTTTAGGAATTTTTGCACCCAGTTTTAAATATTTTTCACCATTTTTGAGGAAATCAACAATTTCTTCAAGTTCTTGTCTTTCTTCATCAATACCTGCTACATCTTTAAAAGTAACTTTTACTTTATTATCAAGCATCATTTTTGCACGGCTTTTACCGAATGACAATGCTTGCGAACCGCCTGTTTGAATAACTTTAGCCAATATTATAAAGAATACTATAATTAATAAAACAGGAAGAGCCGTACCGACGATACCCATAAAAGAACCGTTTTCATTGTTCTTTTTTACTTCTACATTAACATTATTTTCAAGCAGGACAGGTGAAAGCGTTGTATCATTCGGTAAAATATTTACCTTATATCTTAAGGAAGCTGCTTCCATTTCTTTTCCGTTAACAACAGTTTTAATTTTATCTTCAACCGGAGTTGCTATTAAACTGTCAGATGCCAACTCAACACTTTTAATTTCTGCATTTTTAACTTTTGCAATAAAGTCAGAGTACGACAGCTCCCTTGTTGTTGTATTTGGACCGCCTAATAACATTGAAATCAGCATAAGTGCCAAAATAGCAACTATCAGCCAAACTCCCCAAAATTGATTTTTATTCATTTCTGTATCCTTATTTTTTCTTATTATTTTCTATTTCTTAATTATAACATTTTTTGCGTTTATAACAATTGTCAATTAACACGCCCATACATATCTTCATAACGAATAATGTCGTCTTCCCCTATGTAATCGCCCTTTTGAACTTCCAATATTTTCAAAATTTCTTTTGTATGGTTTTGAAGCGAATGTTTTGCTTTAACAGGTATATTAATACTTTGAGATTTATTTAATGTATGAACTTCATCGTTCAAAATGACGGTAGCACAACCCTCTAATACAACCCAATGCTCGCTTCGGTGGTTGTGAGATTGAAGTGATAACTTATGCCCCGGAGAAACAGTTATAACTTTAGAAAGCCATCCGTCCCCACCGTTTAAACAAGTATAAAAGCCCCATGGTCGGAATACTGTTTTATGTGTTGTTACCGTTTCATTTTTTACGTTCTTTAGTGC
>CAVEOW010000047.1:0-8127 GCA_963617295.1 bacterium
GGATATATCAACTGCCTAAACTACGGAATATCTCAAGCAAAAGGCAAATATATCGCAAGAATGGACTCTGATGATATAGCTCACCCCGACAGAATTGAAGAACAAGTAAAATTTTTAGAAGAAAACCCCAATATTTCACTATGCTCCTGCCTTGTAAAATATTTTGGAGATACAAGTAAACGCAAATTTTCAAAACATACAAGAGAAATTACTCTTCTAAATCTCATAAAATATCAAGAAATTATCCAGCCCTCAATGATGTTTAGAAAAGAATTAAACATCAAATATGAACACATAATGCCGCTTGAGGACTGCCTGCTTTTTAGAAAATTATTACTGGCAGGGAAAAAACTTGAAATTATTGACAAAATTTTATCCGAAAACTATATATCAGATAAATCAATTATGGCTCGTTATCCTAAACTTATGAGATATCAAAAAAGCAAGATGAACATATATTCACTCTCAAAATACTACAATTATCCTTTAAGTTTTACAGATGAAATTTTCAATAAAAAAGATTTTTCTAAAGATGATGTACTGGAACTGCTAAACCTGATAAAATTTCTAAATAAGGAAATCAAAAAAAATATTTTCAATGTATATGAAATCAACACTCCATATCTTCTTTATGCACTTGATAAATGCAAACAAAAAAATCCTGTATTTTTTAGCCCGATTTTTATACAAACATTTTTCCTATACAAATTAAAACTATATTTAAAACAATGTATTAGATTTATTTTTTCTATTTTTAACGAATATATTGACAATAAAAAAATAAAAGTAATTTGTATTCTGGGATTAAAATTTAAGATAAAAAATTAAGTAACAATAAAGAGGAATAATTTTTCAATCATTCCTCTTCATTATAATATCAATCTGTGCGTTATTTTCGGCTTTCAGCCTACGCAAATTTCGCCTCTTGGAATTTGCTTCACAGAAACAAGTATTCACTTCACTATCGTTGCCGTTCATATTGTTTTTGCTACTTCGGCTTTTAGCCTACGCAAATTTCGCCTCTTGAAATTTACCACTTACAAACTTAGTATCTTCATTTCTCAATTTCTTCGAAATTGTTCCATTTCGTTCAGTTTGTTCGTGCATGCGTTTCACGCACGGTAAATTTCGCTTCTTGAAATTCCTTTGCGTTCGAGCTTGTCGTTCGCTCGGCTTCGCCTGCACTCACTTTTGCTCTCACTTACCGGACTTTGTCCGTACGGAATTTCGCTATTTGAGTTCGATTTTAGCACCAGCAGCTTCTAATTGTTTCTTTAAAGCTTCTGCTTCTTCTTTTTTAACGCCTTCTTTGATTGCTTTCGGAGCAGCATCTACTAAATCTTTAGCTTCTTTTAAGCCTAAACCGGTGATAGCTCTTACTTCTTTAAGAACAGCGATTTTGTTTGAACCAGCGTCAGCTAAGATTACGCTAACTTCTGATGCTTCATCAGCAGCAGCTTCAGCAGGAGCAGCAGCTACAGCAGCTACAGCTACAGGAGCAGCAGCAGATACGCCAAATTTTTCTTCCATTGCTTTTACTAATTCAGCAGCTTCGATTAATGTTAATTTTTCAATTTCTTCTAAAATAGTTTGTACACTCATTGTATTTCTCCTTTTAATTATTTTTGTGTAATTTTGTAATAACTATGCAGATTTTTGTTTTGCAACTTGATCCATTGCTCTAACTAATCCGCTCATAACGGCATTCATAGCACCAACAATACCGGTTGCAGGTGAATTTATGCTGCCAAGCATTTTTGCGTAAAGTTCTTCTTTTGACGGAAGACTTGCAAGTTTTTCTGTTTCTTTTGCATCTAATAATTGACCGTCTAATGCAGTTGCAACAATTTGACCTTTTTTAACTTCTTTTATGAATTTTGTTAAAATTTTTGCAGGTGCAACTTCATCTTTGAAACCAAATGCAATAGCAACAGGACCTTTTAATGTATCAGCAAGAACTTCGAATTCAGTTCCTTTTGATGCAAGTTTTGCTAAAGTGTTTTTAGTTACCATATAATCACTGTCTTCTTTTTGAAGTGTGCGGCGTAACTTTGTGATTTCTTCTACAGTTAAACCTCTATATTCAGTAACTACAGCAACTTTAGCCTTTGCGAAATTTTCTTTCATTTCTTCAATTTTTTCTTGTTTGAAGGCTTTTGTTGACATTTTTTAGCTCCTTGTTTTGTATCGACCTCATATTGGGCTTCTGCCCTACGTAAATCTTATTCGTCATTTACATACAAATAAGATTTACGTATAACCGTAAATCTTCAACAACTTTATAGAAACCAATCCAAAAATTGACTTATACTTTTTGTTTTCCTCGGCAGGGTTTGTGTTTTAAGGAACTTGGCGGTTACTAGGTCTTTCTTTTCGCCGACCTCAGCTTTTTATCATTTAGGCTAATCTTGCGACTGCCTCTGATTTCACCTCGGCTGTTCCCCCAGCTTTCTACGGTTATACCATGAGTTTATATAAAACATAATTTTAAATCAAGTGATTTCCGTAACGCAAAATTGTATTTTTAAGAAATGTTAAATGCAACATCGCTAATTTCTTTGTTTTTCCAAGATATCTCAATGTTTTTTCTGTTTTTTTTGACAATTTTACAGCCTAAAAAACGTTTCTACATATGACGAGTATTATATTAGGAGAGTAAACATGAACTTACAAATTAATAACAATGTAACAAAACGTGCAGAAGAATTTGCAAAATGGACAAACAGCAATGAAAACGTTGACAAAGTTCTAAACGGAGAACAGGTTGAACAATTTAATGCCTTTGAATTTAACCCGTCAACTTACTCAAGCGATTTAAAAGAATTTGCACAAGAATATATGTCATTATTTGACAAAGATAACGACGGAACTTGGAATTATGATTAATTTAAGGCTATGGCACTTGACGGGCAAGAAATCCCTGACGGCTATGAAGCACAATTTGATGAAATGCTGAAAGCAGCATTTGATAATATAAACTTTGATAACGACAATACAAATATAAATGCCGGAGAATTCGCTTCAAATTTATTTATTGCTGATGTTGACCGGGAAGCATATAACAAAACTGACGGCAGTTTAGTTGATTCTCTTGACTGGAAACTTGATTTTGTTCAATATCAAGCAGATTGCCCAAAAGATGAATCCACAAGCGACGGCACATTCCTTAAAAGTTTACAACAACAATTCTATAACATTTTTTACAACAAAGACTAATTCTATCATTGATTTAGTATATCGATTGTGCATACTTTGTCTAACAAATAAAGCCCTTGCGACCCTGAAACCGGTTCAGGGAGACATGTATCCATTAACAATAGAATTAATGCAACAAGATTGCTCGATTGGGTTTTCAGCAGCTCCTTGTCAAGACGAATAATAGACTCATGTCATTCTGAAAGATTAGAAAAACGAGCGTTAGCGTAGTTTTTCAATCTGTTTGGAATCTCATTGTTTTTTAATTAAACCGATTTTAATTTATTATATTTAACCTAATTCGCCCATATATGGAGTATTTAGACATTTGTTAGTGAAACAATTTCAAAACGGCATTTGTTTGAGTACGAAGTACGAGTTATGCCGTTTGAGTTGAACTTACAAATGACAAATACGCAATATCAGGGCGAGAGCTTCTTTGGATACTTTCCTTGTCGGTACAAGAAAGTATCAATTAAAATAATTTAAGCTTTGAATGCAATCATTCTAATAATTTAATTCTTTTATGTCCTCCGGACGGGGAAACTTTTTAAAAAGTTTCACAAAATCGCAACCGGAGCTTCACTCACTAATAAATTGTAATGCAATACAAAAGTTCGCATAAGATAATGCTCACTTGTTGTCGTATTGCATAACATTTATTGTTCGTTTTGCTATGGTTGCAACTATAAATAAAAGGCAATGGAAACCTCATCCTAACCTTGTTTTGAATTTCGTTTTATATTGGCACCTCACCCTGCCCTCTCCTTATAGGAGAGGGTATAGTTAATATTTGATAATACTTCTTTTTATTTGTTCCTTCTCCTTGAGGAGAAGGTTAGGATGAGGTGCTGATGTTAAATAATAAAAATTTAAACATTTTACAAAATTTCTTAATAATGCTACAATGTCTAAAAGACAAAAAGGAGAAAAAAAATGAGAAAGAAATTTACCCCCCCCCTACAGACTAAAGGCTTTTACTCTTAGCGAGGTATTAATTACCCTCGTTATTATTGGAGTTGTTGCGGCAGTTACTGTGCCAATTATTAATACTCAAATTAGAAAAGAAGAATATAGAAGCAGCTTGTTTAAGGCAATTAGTGTTCTTAATCAGGCAGCATTGAAATATTATATTGTAAATGGTGAAAATGCAAAGTGCGGATATTGGGCAAAAAATCCTTATGAAATGGCAGGTAATGGTGCAAAATGTGTCAGCAGAAATGATAAAGGTAATTGTACGAGGTGGAAACTTAAAGACGGAAGCGATCTTCCGAGTGATTATAACGGGTTCTTTGATGATTGTAAAACACTTTGGCAGTCATATTACGAGACATTGTCAATTGCAAAAATCTGCAAAAATAATTCTTATGAAAACGGTTGTATTCCAAAATATAAGGGTTTTGATGAAATACTTGGCAGATATTATGATGGAGCTCCTTTTCGCAATCAAAACAGTATTCTTAGAGGTTCGGCAATTGTTTTAAACGACGGAATGATTGTATTTACATACTTAAATGAGAGTGCACAATATTTTGCGGTTGATGTTAACGGGCAAAAAGGACCTAATAAGTGGGGAACAGATGTCTATGCCGTCAGACCTAAAAAAGTTGATTTGTTTTCCCCTCCTGAATTTTATCCGAACGAAGAATTGAAAGAAAACGGAGGATTATCCGTAAAGGATTTATTGTATAGATAAAAATTTATTTAATCATTCAATATTCTTACTGTTGAACTTGTAAAATAGTTGTTATAGCTGTCTGTCGGGACTATCGGTTGAGAGTTTGGATAAATCATTGGTGCTGATACAGTATTATTCGGGTAAAAGTGCGGCGGTGTATGCATTGGATTATGGCAACAATGCGGATGAAAATTGTCGTGGTAATTATTATACGGATATTGAGAATAGTATCTGTGATTAAACCTGTTATGGTATTTGTTATTAAATCCGTTGTTATATCCCGTTGTATATCTGCGAGGATAGTTACTGCCATAATAATTATTGTATCCGTTTGAATAATTTCCGCTATAGCTTCCATATCCGTAAATTGGCGGAATAAACCCCGTCATTGTACCAAGGTCTGTTATGTCAGAGGTAATATTATTCCAAAAATTTTTGAAATTACTTTTCTTTTTTTGTTTTGGAATTTCATAATTTTGTGGAGTGTTAAATTCGTAATTATTGGAGTTTGACATCCTGACAATCATTTCTATTCTTTTATCAATATCCCCTGATTGTGTCATCCCGAATAAATCGTTTTCCAATCTTGAAAGTCTGGATGACAAGCTATC
This sequence comes from bacterium, assembly GCA_963617295.1. Taxonomy (GTDB): domain Bacteria; phylum Cyanobacteriota; class Vampirovibrionia; order Gastranaerophilales; family Gastranaerophilaceae; genus Avigastranaerophilus. The sequence goes on from CAVEOW010000047.1 coordinate 5,485, forward strand.
ATTCTCGTAACTTTCTCCATATTTTTGATATTCGATTAAGGATAAATTCTCCTCTGAGTAACCGTATCCTGCAACATTAATAAGAAGTACACACATAGACAAAAGAATAATTTTTTTTAGCATTACTTTCTCCCCTATATAACTTATAAAGAAGAATAAATTTTGGTTATATCCCTTTGAATATAAAAAAGTATTATTCTAGATTTTTCAGAATAAATAAGGTTTCATTTACGTTATTGAGCAGATTATCTAATTTGTCTTTCAAATTTTCTTTAGTATAAACATTATTTGACGAGGTATAAGGCAAATATTTTTGAACAACAAGTCCTTGAGTTCTAAAGTTTGCAACTTCTCTTGCTTCGGCGGAAATATTAATCAGCCTTGCATAAGAAATATAATTGCTTTCAGGTTTATCTTTATACTCAATTCTTATATATTCAACGTTATCAATTAAATTACTTACAATTGCATTAAATATTTGTATATCTTGTTCTGTATTAAGGCATTTTCTTAATTTCTCAAGAATAATTATAACCGAATTAACATCTTTAAAATATTGCGGAGTCTTATCTTTTTTAATGATAATATCAACATAAGAGTCATTATCTCTCGGTATCGGCTTTAATTTTTCCGCATTTTGTTTATCCAGTTCCTCAACGCTAAATGGAGCGGTTGTCTTTTCGGAAATATCTTTTCTTAAATAACTGAATTCCGCTTCAATATTTGGCAGTGTACCTACATAACCTGCACCTGTTGTAATTAAAACTATGATAAGCAGTGAAAAACTAAGTAAAATCTTTTTCATAATTCTATTATACTTATATTTTTTATAAAGTGAACAGTCGGGAATAATTATTTTAAATATCCATAGTTCCCGTGAATGAGTAATCTGCTCTGCCTGTCATATATACGTTATAATCCGTATTTTCTTTTGTACCTTGCCATTCGATTAAAAGCTGCCCGCCGGGGAGATTTACTTTAACCTGACTGTCACATAAGTCGTTTAAGATTGCTGAAACGACACTTGCACAAGCACCTGTTCCGCAAGCAAGCGTAATTGCACAGCCTCTTTCCCATACATCAAGGTTTATTTCGTTTCTTGATAATATTTTTATAAATTCTACATTTGTTTTTTCTGGGAAAAGTTTATGAGTTTCGATTTCTCTGCCGTATTTTAATGCAAGAGCTTTTGTATCTTCATTTGTAATAATAACGCAGTGCGGATTTCCCATGCTGACTGCATTAGCCTTGAATGTTCCATCTGAAACTTCTACATTAAAATTCAAATTATTTTCTGTATTAACAGGAATTTTTTTTGTTTCAAGAATCGGCTTTGACATATTAACTCTTACTCTTCCGTCGTCATAAATTTTAGGTATTATTGTTCCAGCTTTTGTTTCAACCGAAAACTCATTTTTATCAACCAATTTTTTATCATATACATATTTTGCAAAACATCTGATACCGTTTCCGCACATTTGAGCGATTGTTCCGTCAGAATTATAGAAAATCCATCCGATATCAGTATTCTTTGTATCGGGGTTTATTATAATTAACCCGTCTGCACCGATTCCAAAATGGCGGTCGCATAACTTTAAAGCTAATTCGGCAGGTATTTTTTCCGTTTTTTTATATTCGGAGTAATCTAAAATGATAAAATCGTTACCTAAACCTTGCATTTTTGTAAAATTAATTGTTGTCATTTCTGTTTCTCCGATTTCTTTTTGCTTTACGTTTTTCTTTCTTATTGTCTTTCATATTTAATTGAGGTTTATAATTTTGAGGAGTACGCAATTTGAACTCTCTTTGATCATAAGATTTATTGAATACTCTTGTTGAAACCGCATCAATATAGTCATCTTTAAAGTGTGCGTAATCAAACAAAATTGCACCTTGAGCTTTATATTCCCTTGTTTTTTGAATTTGAACAAGTAAATCTTCAAATGCTCCGTTCATAAACGGTACAAATAACCCCGGATATATTTTGGTTGTCGGGCTTGTATTCTTTATTACATCTTTGATTAGTAAATCTGATGTGTTTTTATCGCAAGTCAAAATCAACGGTGTAATTCCGTCCACATAATTGTTTACTGACCACATTTTCCAGTTTTGCATTTTTGTTTGTATGCTTTTCTTCAGGTCAGGAAAAATAACTGCCGTTAAAAGAACTGACGATGGTTGTGTGATTTTCTTTACGGATTGAATAAATTCAGCTACCTGATTTTGTCTATATAACGCCCATAGTTCCCATTCACCTGTTCCGTATTTAATATCTATTGGGTCTATGTTGTATATTGACTTGAATTCTCCCCTGGCGAAAGGAGTATAGCCCCAATTTGCCGATGTATAAGAAGAGTAATTTGCATCTACGGTTTGAGGATATCTGATATAATCAAGGTTTATGCCGTCAGGCTTATATTTCGAAACTATTTCAGACACAATTCCGAGTAAGTATTCCTGTACCGCAGTATTTGCAGGATCAAGAAAATATCCGTTATGTTCGGATAATGACGGTTGCGGCTCGTCATTATCGTAGTTTGAAAGTCTGCGGTTTGCCCAATCGGGATGAACACTTAATACATGGTTAGGTGTTGTTTTAGGATTGTCGTTACCTACATAAAAGGATTCAAACCAAATATGGAC
>CAVEOW010000048.1:0-2555 GCA_963617295.1 bacterium
ACTAACAAATGTCTAAATACTCCATATATGGGCGAATTAGTTTAAATATAATAAACTAATGTAGGATTGAATAAATACAACCTAAGTTTCAATAAGTGAAATTACTAAATTCCATATATGGTTGCATACCTATCAATAATCAATTGTAGGTCTGATTTACTAATCAGACAGTAACTTTTATTTGATACATCGTAAAAATTTAGAATCTCATGAACAAAGGTTGTCTGTCATTCTTCGATTTAGTATTCAAAAATGATTACATATTACAGTGAGCGTTATAAAATTCTTCAAATCTATCTTCTAATATACTTTGACGCATATCATGGATAAATTTCAGCAAAAATCTTGTGTTATGAATAGAAAGCAATATTTGTGCGTTAGCTTCACCTTGGCGATACAAGTGTCTTATGTATGCTCGGTGGTGATTTTTGCAAGCGTAACAATCACAATTTTCGTCTAACGGACGAGCATCTCTTTCAAACTGTTTATTTTTAATGTTTTTCTTTCCCTCATAGGTAAAGAAAGAACCGTGGCGGGCATTTCTTGTAGAAAGCACGCAATCAAACATATCAACACCGCTCTTTACTCCTTGCAGTAAATCAATAGGTGTTCCGACTCCCATTAAATAACGAGGCTTATTATGCGGTAATAAAGGGGCAGTATATTCAACAAGGTGATGTTTTAAGTCTGTAGGCTCCCCTACACTGACTCCTCCTATGGCGTAACCTACCGCATCATAAGTTGAAACAACTTTTGCACATTCGCTTCTTAAATCATCAAAAAAAGCACCTTGACATATCGGAAATAATGCTTGATCTTCTCTTGTATGAGCTTTAAAACATCTTTCGAGCCAGCGATGAGTTCTCTCCATAGCTTTAACAGCTTGCTCGTATGTGCAAGGATATGGTGTACATTGGTCGAATGCCATTGCTATATCAGGTCCCAAATCTTGTTGGATTTCCATTGATATTTCAGGGTTAATATAATACTCATCACCTGTTTTAGGCTCTTTAAATCTTACTCCGTCCTCTGTAATATTATTCAAATGAGCAAGACTAAAAACTTGAAAACCGCCTGAATCAGTTAGAATAGGCTTATCCCAATTCATCCATTTATGAAGTCCGCCGAATTCTTTTATTAGTTTGTTTCCGGGTCTTAAAAATAAGTGGAACGAATTAGATAAAATTATTTGAGCTTGAGTTTCTTTTAAGTGGTGCATTGTAAGCATTTTTACGGCACTATGTGTTCCAACAGGCATAAAAATAGGTGTTTCTATATCGCCGTGCGGGGTATGCAAAATTCCTGCACGAGCTCTTGTTTTTTTATCTTCTTTTAATAACTCAAATGAAAAATACTTATTAGGCATCAGCTATAATTTCCAACATTGTTCTCCAGTTTGGACAAAGTTCTTCTTCTTTAAAGTAAATTGCAATTTCCCTCTCTGCACTTGCAACGCAGTCAGAACCGTGAATTATATTGTATTCCTGATTAATTGCATATTCAAATCTGATTGTACCGACATCAGCTTCTTCCGGTTTTGTTTTACCCATCATTTTTCTTGTTTCTGCAATTACGTTATCCCCTTCCACAACCATTGCAACAATCGGTCCTGATGTAATATATTTTACCAAACGGGGATAAAAAGGCTTCCCGACGTGTTCTGCGTAATGTTTTGCAGCTATTTCAGGAGTAGGAACAAGCATTTTTAAACCTATAATTTTATATCCTTTTTCTTCTATTCTTGTGATTATTCTACCTATAAGGTTTCTTTTTACACCGTCAGGTTTAACTGCTATAAAAGTTCTTTCAGCCATTTTTAACTCCTCGCTAAGTCTAGTCCACACAATTAGAACATAAATATACTAAATTTTCAAATTTTTACAATCTGTTGTTGTTCTTTGCACTTAATTTGATATAATATAAACTGAATGAAAGTTTTGGAATTATGTATAAGAACAAAATAGAAGAATTAATTGAAAAAAAAGACTTTAAACAAGCAAAAGAATGTATATTAAAAGATAAAGAGATTTCTCAAGATATTGAAATGTTGAAATATTTGGGTTTATGTAATATAAATCTTGGAGAATACAATGAGGCATTGGAAAATTTTAAAAATATAGTTAAAATAAACAAAGATGATGCACTTTCTCTCTATTATATTTCTACTATTTATACAGGGCAAAACCATTTTGAAGAAGCGGAAGAAACTTTAAAAAAGGTTATTGAGCTGAGAGAGGATTACCTTGACGCATATAAAACTCTCTGCGTTTGTTATTTGAAACAAAAAAAATTCAAAGAAATACTTTCATTAAAAGATAAAATGATTAGTTTGGATGAAAAAAATACTCAAATTTATGAAATTTTATCCGCTGCAAATTTAGAATTAATGAATTTTGATGAGGCAATTTTTCAATTAAATAAAGCTATAGAAATTACCCCTGATAATGCAAATTATTATAACAAAATCGGTGTAATTTATTTTGCAAAAAATGAGATTAACAATGCAATTACATATTATGAAAAAGCAATAAAATTAAAAAGTGATGTACCTGTAT
>CAVEOW010000048.1:2565-6978 GCA_963617295.1 bacterium
GGTTACTCATATTTGGCTCTTGAAAATTATGAACAAGCCGAAAAATATTTAGGAATTGCTCTTGAAAAGGACAGAAATCCTCAATACTTAATGACATACGCAAAAGCTGCATTAAAATCAGGAAAATTTGAACAAGCTGCAGAAATATATAAAGAATTATCTGCTGCTGACAGTAAAAACGAAAGTTACAAATATAATTTGGCTTGTGCTTATGAGGGAATGGGTAAGTTAAAAGAAGCTTCTGAAATTGTTGAAAAACTTATAACATTCAATATGAGTTCGGTGCAGCTCCGTTTACAACTTGCTTCATTATATTCAAAACGTAATATGCTTGAATCAGCAAAAGCGTTATATGAAGATATTATGGCTATGGGTTTTATAAAACCAGAGTTAATGTATGAATATTCTGTTTTATGTGCAAGAACAAACGATACGGATGTAGCTGAGAAAGTTCTAAAAAAAATAGTCGAGGAGAAACCTGATTTTGCTTATGCTTATAAGGATTTAGCAATTATCTATCTTTCAAGAAGATTTTTTGATAAAGCTGCGGAATACTTTAAAAAAGCCTATAAATGCTCTCCTGATAACCCTTATGTTATTTTTGAGTATGCAAATTATTTTCAACTTATGGGTGACTTTGTGCAGGCAAAAAGGTTTTACAACAAACTGTTAAAACTTGAAAATATACCTGTTTATATGTTGACAGGTATTTCTAAAAACTACATTAATATTAATAATTTGAAAAAGGCAAAAGAAATTTTAACAAGGGCAATCGCAATTGAACCGCAAAATGTTGAAGTGTTGTACCAGCTTGGTCAAATATATTTAAAAGATGGTAATTTGCAAAATGCAAGACAACTTGTGGAAGATGCTTATACTCTTGCTCCTAATTCGGAAGTTGCAAATCTTTTAGCTCAAATATATATGGCTCAAGGTGAATTTGAGCCTGCCTACGGTTTATTTAATCTTATAAATCTTATGGTACCAAATAATACGGCAGTTCTTTTTAACATGGCTAAATGCAAAATCGGCGTAAATGACTATAAAACAGCAAAAGAGCATATTGATACAATTTTAAGCATATTGCCCGAGCATGAGGACGCTCAAAATTTACTCAAAGAAATTGAAGAAAAAATGAAGGAAAATTAAATGAAAAGAAAAAACTTTTTGGTAGAAATGTGTAAGTTTTTATGGAGTAAAAAGGCTTACTGGATTGTTCCGGTTATATTATTTTTAATTCTTTTAATTTTCTTAATTGCAGTAGGAACATCTCCTGTTTCTCCGTTTATTTATACAATAATATAGGGTAAAAAATGAAAATAAATGAACTTACAAAATTTGCAATAACACTTGTTTTATTGCCTTGGATTCCTTTTTATCTTTTATACAGACATGGCTACTTCAATATTGCATTTGCTATAGTTGCAATTTTCATGGGATTATCATTAATATGTTTTCTTTCAAAGAGCTTTGCAAAAAAATTTAAAAGTATATCAGCTACAATAGGACATTTTATCGGAAAATATCTTGCGATATTTGTTTTATCAATCGGATATATTGTTGCGGTAATTCCGACAGGGCTTTTAATGAAAATTGTTAAACGGGACAGATTAAAATTAAAGAAGCCTGATGTAAAAAGTTATTGGATAGATTACGACAAAGAAAAAACAGACTACGAGTTTCAATTTTAAGGTGAAAAATGACATATTTATTAGGCATAAGTGCATATTATCATGACAGTGCGGCAGCAATTATAAAAAACGGTGATATTATAGCTGCAGCACAAGAAGAACGTTTTACCAGAATAAAACAAGACAGTAATTTCCCTATAAATGCAATAAATTATTGTTTGGAAGAAGCAGGAATAACTCCGGAGGAGCTTGATGGTGTTGTATATTATGAAAAACCGTTTGTAAAATTTGAAAGAATTCTTGAAACGGCAATGGCTTATGTTCCATATAGTATGAGAAGTTTTATAAATGGAATGCCTGTTTGGTTAAACAAAAAATTGTTTATTCCGTCGCAAACAGATAAACATTTTGAAAAAAAATTAAAATGTCCGATATATTTTACTTCTCACCATGAATCACACTGTGCAAGTGCATTTTTCCCTTCTCCTTTTGAAGAAGCTGCTATCTTATGTTTAGATGGAGTTGGCGAGTGGGATACTACAACATGGGGTATCGGAAAAGGAAATAAAATTGAAATAAAACAAAAAATCGAATTCCCGCATTCTCTTGGACTTCTATATAGTGCATTTACAGGGTTTTTAGGATTTAAGGTAAATTCCGGAGAATATAAAGTAATGGGATTAGCACCTTATGGAGAACCGATTTATAAAGATTTAATTCTTGAAAAACTTGTTGATGTCAAAGATGACGGCTCTTTTTGGCTTAATCAGGAATATTTTGGCTATAGTACAACAGATTATATGTATAACAAAAAGTTTGAAAAGTTATTTAATCGTCCGCCAAGAAAGCCTGAAACGGCACTTTCTCAAAACGATATGGATATAGCAGCAAGTATTCAGGCTGTTACAGAAGAAATTATTCTCAAATTGGCAGATTATGTATATAATCAAACGGGCATGAAAAATTTGTGCTTAGCAGGCGGTTGTGCCTTAAATTGTGTATCTAACGGGAATATTTTAAAACACGGTAAGTTTGAAAATGTTTGGATTCAACCCGCCGCAGGGGATGCCGGAGGAGCGTTAGGTGCAGCCTTAGCAATTCACTATATGTTATTTGATAATAAAAGAGAAATAACAGGTTCAGATTTTCAAAAAGGAAGCCTTTTAGGTCCGAAATACAGTGATGATGAAATATTAAGTACTCTAAATAAATTTAACGCAAAATACAAAAAATATGACAATGAAGAAGACGTTTGCAAAATTGTCGCAAAATATATTTCAGAGGGTAAAAGTATAGGTCATTTCGCAGGAAGAATGGAATATGGACCCAGAGCATTGGGTAACAGAAGTATTCTTGCTGATCCGAGAAACAGAGAAATGCAAAAAAATCTTAATTTAGCGATAAAAAAACGTGAATCATTCAGACCGTTTGCTCCAAGTTGCTTAGAAGAGGATGTTGAAAAATTTTTCGCAATTAAAGAGGGCAAAAAATCTCCATATATGTTGTTAACTCAACCGATTTCAGACAGTATAAAAACAGAATTAACACAAGAAGAAAAAAATTATAAAGGCATAGAAAAACTAAAAGCATACCGTTCAATTCTCCCGGCAATAACTCACGTTAATTACTCGGCAAGGATACAAACAGTTTCAAAAGAAGTTAACCCGAGATACTGGAATATAATAAATGAATTCAAAAAACTGACGGATTGCTCTGTTGTTGTAAATACATCGTTTAATATTAGAGGGGAACCGATTGTGAATACTCCCGAGAATGCGTATAAATGCTTTATGTTTACGGATTTAGACGTACTTGTCCTTGAAAATTTTGTTCTGTTGAAAGAAGAACAAAGTAAGATTGACGGAATTGAGCAATATCAAAAACAATTTACATTAGATTAACATTTATTGTATAAAATCCCGAAATGACTTAAAATATTATGTATATTCAGATTTCGGGATTTATTTATGAAGGATAAAAATTTTTTATTAATAGATGGACACGCACTGGCTTACAGATATTTTTTCGCTCTTGAAAGAACAGGGATGAAAACCTCTGAAAATCAGCCTACTTGGGCAGTTTTTGGTTTCTTTAAAGCAATATTTGATTTGTTGCAAAACAATACTATAAAACCTGATGCAATAGCAGTTGCATTTGATGTTTCAAGATACACATACAGAACAGAGATGTATTCTGAATATAAAGCTCAACGTGAAAGCATGCCTGATACAATGAAAAGCCAATTGCAACTTATTGTTGAGGGATTACAAGCATTAAATATTCCGATATATACAAAAGAGGGCTATGAAGCAGATGACGTTATCGGGACAATTGCTACAAAGGCAAAGCAAAAACAGCATAAAACTTATATTTTAACAGGCGACCGTGACTCTTTTCAATTGGTTGACAGAGAGGGATTTATCAAAGTTATTATGCCCTCAAAGGGTGAACTTATTGAATATGACTGGTATAAAGTTTATGATAAAATGGGTGTTTATCCGTATCAGATAGTAGATTTTAAAGGGTTAAGCGGTGATACATCAGATAATATTCCGGGGATTAGAGGAATAGGTGAAAAAACGGCTTGTAAACTATTGAGCAGATTTAATAAACTTGAACAGGTTTACGAACACTTAAATGAAATTACCGAAAAGGCTCTGAACAGAAAGTTAATGGAAGGGCGTGAAACTGCCTTTTTAAGTAAAGAATTAGCAACTATCCAAAGAAATTTAGATATTGACTATGATTTTGATTGTGCAAAACTTGAAATGCCAAACTATGA
>CAVEOW010000048.1:6988-8047 GCA_963617295.1 bacterium
CGAAAATATTTTAAGACCATTTAAAATAGGTTTTTCTTCTCCTAAAATAGCTCCCGATTGTATGGTTAATTCTGAACCTGAACAAAACGCAGGACAAATGCAGCTTGGCTTAGGTCTTGGCGATATGCTTATTGAGTCCTCTCACAAAGAGTATAATCATACAAAAACGGTTGTTGATACGGAAGAAAAATTAAGTGATTTAGTTAATGAATTAAATAACCAAACTATTTTTTCTTTGGATGTTGAAACAACGGGAATAAACCCGTTAGAATGCGATTTAGTAGGTATTTCACTTTCTTACTGTGAACAACTTTATACTAAAAACAACAGAGTAAAAATTGATAATTCAAAAAGTGATTTAGTTAAATCTTACTATATTCCTGTTTTTCACTTAGCCGGTCAACAGCTTGATTTAGAGCTGATAAAAGAAAAATTAAATCCTATATTTGAGAATGAAAATATAGCAAAAACTCTTCAAAATGCAAAGTTTGATTTTCATGTATTGAAACATCACGGGATGGATGTAAAAAATATAATTTTTGATACAATGCTTGCAAGTTATATAAAAGATTCATCAAGAAAGCACGGTTTAAAGCAACAGGCAAGTGATTACCTTAATTATATAATGGTTGAATATGAAGAATTACTCAAAAATAATTCTTCCTCTCTGACAATAGAGTCTGTTCCGATAGAAGAAGCTGCTTCTTATGCTTGTGATGATTCTTTTGCCACATTACTTCTAACAAAATACTGGCAAGAAAATCTTGACGAAAAAGAGTTGGATATATTATATAACATTGAAGTTCCTCTAACTTTAGTACTTACACAAATGGAAGAAAACGGAGCCAGCATTGACGTTGAATATTTGAGTGTCATAGAAAAAGAAATTAACGAAAAACTCTCTGTTATTGAAGAAAAAATATATGAAGAAGTCGGTGAAAGATTTAATATTAATTCTCCCAAACAAGTAGGAGATATGCTTTTTGGAAAACTAAACCTAAAAGCAAAAGGAATGAAATCAAAAACAGGGTTTTCAACAAGTGCTAAAGATCTTGAAAC
>CAVEOW010000049.1:0-7983 GCA_963617295.1 bacterium
CCTTAATTTCAGGAAATGCAGAAACTTCAATGTGCGTTTCTTATATGAGAAGATTGGCAATGAAAAAATCTGCAATAATGCTGAGAAGCATGCCTGCTGCTGTTGTTATGGTTGATAAAAATCTTAATATTCTTGAAGCAAACGATATGTTTATGCACATGTTCTGCGGAGAAATGTATGATGTATTTGCAGACAGAGAAGAGGGCATAAAAGGTGCTGCAATAGACAGAATAGTATCTTTTAGCGACATTTTTCAAAAAATGCTTAAAACGTGTGTTGATATACATAAAGAACACTATTCGGTCGGAAATAAATTGTACGATATAAATGCGTTCGTAATTGAAGAAAATGAAGTTGTCGGAGCTGTTATAACAGATGTTACCGCACACGAAACCGATAGAGAAAAAATTGCAATAAAAGCAAGGGAAGTTATCACCAAGAATATTGCAACCGTACAAGAAATCGCTTGTTTACTTGGCGAACACATGGTTGAAACCGAAAAACTGTTGAGTTCAATAGCTCAAGACTATTCCGACAACAAAGAAGACGGTGATAAATAATGTTTGTAGATATTGACTTCTATCAAGAGAAGAAATACAATCAAAACGCATTTGGAGATTACTTTACTTCAAAACGTTTTCCTGATACCGGCAGGCTGATTGCCGTACTTTCTGACGGGTTAGGAAGCGGTGTTAAAGCAAACATTTTAGCTTCTATGACAGCTACTATGCTTTTAAAGTTTATAGAAGCAGAAATAGATATAAGAAAAGCATGTGAAATCGTTTTAAATTCATTGCCGGTTTGTCAGGTTCGAAAAATAAGTTATTCAACATTTTCCGCAATGGATTGTGATGATGACGGCAATGTAAAAATTGTAGAAGAGGGTAATCCGCAATTTTTGTGGATTAGAGATAAAATGTTTATGGAGCCTGAATTTACGGTAATTACATCAAAAACGTTTCCAAACAGACACATGCACATATACAAAATAAAATTGAGAGAGGGCGACAGGCTTGTATTTTGTTCTGACGGTGTTACTCAAGCAGCATTAGGGTCTAAAACACTAAAATTAGGATTAAGAAGAGAAGGTTTGATAAAACTTGTTCTTGATAAATTGTCAAAAGAACCGCAAATTTCAAGCAGAGATTTAAGCAAATATGTTGTAAGACAAGCTATCTTAACAGAGCCTGACCGTAAGCCTAAAGATGATGTTTCTTGCGTTTGTGTTTATTACAGAACTCCGAGAAACTCGTTGATATTTACGGGTCCGCCTTATCATCAAGAAAAAGACAGTTACTATGCAAATGTTTTCAAAACATTTAACGGTAAAAAAGCTATATGCGGCGGAACAACAGCTTCTCTTATTTCAAGAGAACTTAACATTCCGATAAAGGTAGATTTATCACTAAACGTCGGTAAATTACCGGCAGTATCATATATGGAGGGAGTTGATTTAGTAACGGAAGGCATTTTGACGTTGACGAAGGTGCTGGACGACTTAGAAAAAGGCAAAATTGAAAACGATGCAGCAGGAAAATTAATAGATTTTATGTTAAATTCTGATTGCATAAACTTTATGGTAGGTGCTAAAATAAATCAGGCACACTATGACCCAAGTATGCCTATAGAAATAGAAATAAGAAAAAACATAATAAAAAAAATAGAAAATGTTCTGACATCCAGATACATGAAAAAAGTAACAGTACAGTATATGTGAGGTAAAAATGAAAAAAATTGAAGTGAAAGTATGTTTGGGGACAACTTGTTTTGTAATGGGAGCATCAAATTTACAAAGTTTGACAGATATTGTTACAAAAAAGTATGGTGATAAAGTTGATGTTGCAGGAAGCCCTTGCTTAGGTGTTTGCTCAACAAACTGGGAATTTTCCAAAGCCCCGTATGTAAAAGTTAATAACGAAATTGTGCAGGAAGCAACAGTAGAAAAAGTATTAGCAGAAATTGAAAGACAGTTAAAATAAAATGAGTACACATAATTCTATACACTTGAAAAAAGAAATATTAGTAAGGTTGGTAAGAGCCTTTTTCTCGGAAGATTTTGCGGGAAAAACAAGATTAATTCCGTTTGATATGCGTCCGAAAGGTGCGGAAGTACCTTACAGATGTTGTATCTATAAGGAAAGAGCAATACTAAAAGACAGAGTAATAGCAGGATTAGGATTTGCAATTGAAGATGATGATGAAACAGTTTCATTATCAGATTATGCAGAAAAATCTCTAACAAGAGAAACTCCTGAAGAAAATCCGTTAACAGTTTTGGGAGCAGCTTGTAAAGGCTGTGTTCCAAAACGTGTATTCGTAACCGATTTATGCCAAGGTTGTGTTGCACGTCCTTGTCAATCAACTTGTAAATTCGGTGCTATAAGCATGGAAAACGGAAAGTCTGTTATTGACTCAACAAAATGTAAGGCGTGCAAAATGTGCATTTCCGCATGTCCTTATAATGCAATTGTTAAAGTAGCAGTACCTTGTGAAGATAATTGCCCTATTGATGCAATTAAAAAGAATGAAGACGGAACAGCAAAAATAGATTTTGAACAATGTATATTTTGCGGAAAATGCGTTTCAAGATGTCCGTTTGGTGCGGTTCATGAAAAAAGCCAACTGATTGAAGTCTTGAAAATGATTAAAAATAAAGAAAAAATGACAATAATGTTTGCACCGGCAATATCAGGTCAATTCCCCGGAACAATATCACAATTAAAAAAGGCTATGGAAAAAGTCGGATTTAATTATGTATATGAAGTTGCACAAGGTGCGGATGTTACAACCCTTAACGAAGCAAAAGAGCTTGATGAGAGAATGAATGAGGGGCAAAAATTTATGACAACATCTTGCTGTGCAGGATATAACGAATTTGTAAAAAAACATTTACCCGATATTAAGCTGTATCGCTCATCAACGCAAACCCCGTTATATTACACCGCAGAAATTGCAAAGAAAGAACACCCTGAAGCAAAAACAATATTTGTAAGCCCTTGTGTTGCAAAGAAGCAAGAAATGAAGCAAAACCCGAATGTTGACTACGTTATTAACGCAGAGGAATTAGGTGCTTTATTTATAGGTATGAATATTGAAATTTTAGATTGCGAAGATACAACAAGCGTTGAAACTAATGCACCGTCAAAACAAGGAAGAAAATTCCCATTGTCAGGCGGTGTTGCAGAAGCAGTTCAATTCTGTGCAAATTGCGAAGTTAAACCTGTTGTAATAAACGGGTTAAATAAGGATTCAATAAGACAATTAAAAAGATATGCACAATCAGGTGATTGTCAAGACGGTAATTTAGTGGAAATAATGTGTTGTGAAGGCGGCTGTATAAGCGGTAACGCAACAATTACAGACTATAAAACCGCTAAAAAGCTGGTTGATAATATAACCCAAAATAGTGCGGATATAAAAAGAGAGGATTAAAATTATGTGGGAAAAAGACATCAATATTAATCAAATTTTTGAAATCAGAACAAGAACAACAGTATTCTTTGGTTGTGGTGCAATCGAAAAAATCGACTACATTGTACAAGAACTAAAAAATAAGGGCATAGACAAGTTAATTGTTATGTCAGGAAGAAATGCTTATAAAGCAACCGGTGCTTGGGATTATGTTGAAAAAGCATTAAAAGCACACGGAATGGGTTATATTAATTATGACGGCGTAACACCAAACCCGACAACACACAGTGTAGATGAAGCAGCTAAATTAGCAAGAGAATTCGGTGCAAAAGCAGTAATTGCAATTGGTGGCGGTTCTCCTACAGATGCAGGTAAATCAGTTGCTATATTACTTGAATACCCTGACAAAACGGCAAGTGATGTTTATGAATTCAAATTCACACCTGAAAAAGCAGCTCCGATTGTTGCAATCAACTTAACGCACGGTACAGGAACAGAAACAAACAGATTTGCAGTTGTAACAGTTCCTGAAAAAGAATATAAACCTGCAATTGCGTATGATTGTATTTATCCTATGTTTGCTATTGATGACCCTAAATTAATGACTAAATTATCTGAAAAACAAACAAGATACGTTTCAATTGACGCAGTTAACCACGTAATTGAAGCTGCAACTTCAAAAGTAGCTTCTCCTTATGCAGTTACACTTGCAAGAGAAGTTATCACATTGATAGGAAAATATTTACCGCTTGCAGTTAAAAATCCTGATGATTTAGAAGCAAGATATTATTTGGCATACGCAGCATTAATGGGCGGTGTATGTTTTGATAACGGTTTATTACACTATACGCATGCTCTTGAACACCCGTTAAGTGCAGTAAAACCGCAGTTATCTCACGGTTTAGGATTAGCAATGCTTTTACCGGCTGTTATTAAATGTATATTTGACAGTAAAGCAGACGTTTTAGCTTATATTTTAGAGCCAGTAACAGGTAAAATTGAAAATGCTAAAGATGCAGAAGAAAAAGTATATGCTTGGTTAAAATCAGTTGGGGTTCCAAACAAATTAAAAGATGAAGGCTTTAGCGAAAATGATGTTGAAAAACTTGTAAACTTATCACAAACAACACCATCATTAGACGGATTGCTTTCTATAGCACCAAATGAAGCAACTCCTGCAAGAATAGAAGAAATCTACAGAAGTTCTTTATAAACATAAGCCAAATATTATTGCATAAAAAATAACTGCTCATTATTTATAGTGGGCAGTTTTCTTATGCAAATGTTTTTAGAGGCAATTTTACATGTTGGGGAATAAGTTATGTCATGTCTCTTATTTATTGAAAAAAATATTCCCAAAGAACCAAGCTTTGTGACTAAACAATATATTTGCGGAATCATATTATTATCGAAAAATCAGAAAGAAAAATTAATTAATTTGCACTAATAATGCAATTAGGTTAAAATTCTATTAATTATTTACACGATTGTACAAGTTAATAATGAATGGAGAAAGTAATGACTGCCGAACAAGCTGTAAAAAATGAAAAAATGTCAGGTGCAAAAATATTTTTGGAATGCTTGAGAAAAGAGGGTGTGGATAGAATTTTCGGATACCCCGGTGGTGTAATTTTACATATTTATGATGAGTTGTACAAGTGTGATTTCATTAAACACTATTTGGTCAGACACGAGCAAGCAGCTGTTCATGCCGCAGAAGGCTATGCAAGAATTTCAGGCAAACCCGGAGTTGTTCTTGTTACGTCAGGTCCGGGGGCATGTAACACAATTACGGGTATTGCAAATGCTTATTATGACAGCTATCCGTTGGTAGTTTTTGCAGGGCAGGTTGATTCTAAACTTATCGG
Organism: bacterium; assembly: GCA_963617295.1. Lineage (GTDB taxonomy): Bacteria > Cyanobacteriota > Vampirovibrionia > Gastranaerophilales > Gastranaerophilaceae > Avigastranaerophilus. The sequence continues at coordinate 5,280 of CAVEOW010000049.1, forward strand.
TAATGATGCTTTTCAAGAAGCGGATATCGTTGGAATGACAAGAACTTGCACTAAGCACAACTATCTGGTTAAAGACGTAAGTGAATTACCGAGAATTATAAAAGAAGCATTCCATATTGCAAGTACAGGAAAACCCGGTCCTGTCGTAATTTCCCTGCCAAAAGATGTATTGACTTCAAAAATGGAATTTGAATATCCCGAAAAAGTTTCACTTCCGGGGTATAACCCGACTTATGAAGGACACCCCATTCAATCTAAAAGAGCATTAAAGCTGTTATGTGAAGCTCAAAGACCTGTTATAATTTCAGGTGGAGGAATAATTCATTCCGACGCTTGGAAAGAAATAAGAGAGCTTGCTACAAAATTAAATATTCCTGTAGCTACAACATTAATGGGAATAGGCACATTTCCTCAAGACAGCGAGCTTTCACTCGGAATGCTCGGAATGCACGGGAACTATTGGGCAAATCTTGCAGTAAGTAATTGTGATGTATTGTTTGCGGTAGGTACAAGGTTTAATGACAGAATTACAGGTTGTTTGAAACGTTTCTGCAAAGATGCACAAGTTATACACGTTGATATTGACCCTTGTTCTATAAGTAAAAATGTTCACGTTGATATTCCTATTGTAGGGGACGCAAAAAACGTATTAAATTTGATGTTGAAAGAATTCGCAAAAGGCAAATATACTTTTGATAATCAAATGCGTGAAAATTGGGTTAAGCAAATTGAGTCATGGAAAGAAAAACGTGCATTAAGAGCGGTCGAAAACGGGAAAATGAGTCCGCAAGAAGTAATCGAACATATTTACAACAGAACAAAGAATATGGATACAATTGTTGCTACCGAAGTCGGACAACATCAAATGTGGACTGCTCAGTTGTACAAATTTAATGAACCGAGAAAATTTGTTACATCAGGCGGATTAGGAACTATGGGTTTTGGATTTCCTGCTGCAATCGGGGCTCAAATAGCGGCTCCCGAAAAATTGGTTTTCGATATTGCAGGTGACGGCAGTTTTCAGATGAATATACAAGAGTTAATGACCTGTATTGATTATAAAATTCCTATTAAAATTGCGGTAATAAATAACGGATATTTAGGAATGGTAAGGCAATGGCAGGAAAAATTGTTTAATAAACATTATTCTCAAACTCATATTTCTTCACCTGATTATGTTAAGTTAGCGGAAGCATACGGCTGCTTGGGTATAAGAGTTGAAAAAGAAGAAGATATCGATTCTGCTTTAGATAAAGCGATTGCTTATGACGGTCCTGTTATTTTGGATTTTGTTGTTGAACCGTTTGAAATGGTTTATCCGTGGGTACTTGCAGGAGCTCCACTGAATGAAGTTCTTTTATCTAACTTAAATACAGACGGAAAGGATGTATAAAATGAAGCATACAATTTCAATATTGGTAAAAAATGAAGCAGGCATACTTTCTTGCGTTTGTGATTTATTTTCATCAAGAGGATTTAATATAGAAAGTTTAACCGTTGCAACAACAATTGACCCTAATTATTCAAGAATAACCGTAGTTACAAGCGGTGATGACGTTGTAATAGAACAAATCTGTAAGCAGTTAAACAGGTTAATTAATACAATAAAAGTTGCGGAAGTACCTAAATCAGCGGAGAAATGTATTGACAGAGAGTTGATATTATGTAAAGTTACGGCAAAAGATGATGCAAGAAGTGAAATTTTAAGAATTGCGGAAATCTTTGGAGCTAAAATCATTGATGTTTCACCTGATGTTTACACTCTTGAATATAGCGGTGATAACAGGCAGGTAATGGCTTTAATTGCACTTTTAAGACCACTGGGAGTAAAGGAACTTGTTCGCTCAGGCATGGTTGTAATTACGAGAGAAAACCAGTTTATTAATATTAATAAATAAGTTATGGTTTTTCTTATATTTTAAAAGTATTATTATTTTGAAAGGAGTAATATATGAAAAAAATATTATCAATATTTGCGGTTATTTTTTCTTTATTAACGGTAAGTTTAGTTTGTGAAAACAATAATTTTTCTTTTTTAAACAGAGTTGAAGCTGCAAGTTATAAGCAGGTTCAAGCGTTACATATTCTTGTTCCGACACAGGAAGAAGCTATTAAAATCAGAGAAGAAATTATGCAAGGACAAAATCAGTCTGAAATTTTTCATAATTTCATGAAAGCTGCCAGAAAATATTCAAAATGCCCGTCAGGTGCTTCAGGCGGTATATTAGGATGGTTTGGCAGAGGAGATATGGTTCCTGCTTTTGAAACAGCAGCTTTCAATCTTCCGAACGGTCAAGTTTCAGACCCTGTTAAAACACAGTACGGTTGGCATTTGATTTATGTAATTTCAAAAAAATAAGATTAGTAAAAAGGTAACCGTTTGGTTACCTTTTTTCTGTGAAGTTTTCTATTATTTCAAGTAGTTCTTTTGTATTTTTGACGAATATTTTGGCTCCGTTATTAACCAAAAATTCTTTTTCTCTAAATCCCCACAAAACGGAGATACAAGGAATATTTGCATTTTTTGCAGTCAGAATATCTACTTCGGAGTCGCCTATATATAAAGAGTTTTCTATTGTTGAATTTAAAACTTGTATTGCCTTATAAACTCCATTCGGGTTTGGTTTTCTTTCTATTCCATACCCCTCTCCTATTGCAAAATCAATAAATCCGTTAAAGTAATTTTTGCACAATTCTTTTACCG
>CAVEOW010000050.1:0-7983 GCA_963617295.1 bacterium
TTTGACGCCTATTATAGTGGCTGCGAGCCGATTGAGGCAGGCGGCATTCACACAAGAACACTTTTATACAACAAAAATTATATGTAATGTATATGTGCTAACCTAAAACTATTTTGAAGAGGAAGTTATTGCTCGCTTTTTACTAATTATTTAATATTCACAATTGTTTTAAAATCTTCAAGCAGAAAATATATCATGCTTTTTGTTTCGCCAAAATCAAGGTTTAATTCTCTTGTTTTTGGTAATTGGAGCATAACTTTATTGCTTAGATTGAAAAATTCAGGCATAGTTTTATATTTGTTTTTCATTACCAATTCAAGGGAAAGACAATCTTTTTCTTTATCATAGATTTTTGAATAATTAAGCCCCTCTGCCGCACAAAAAGGGAATGTCGGGTTTCCTTTTGCATCAACCGTCAGAACGCCAAAAGCTCGGCAAACAAAAGGTCTATACTTATATATAGAGCAAGTACTGTTTATCAAAAAAGGACATCTATAAGATTCTTTATCCGCCGTTCTTAGTAATTCAATGTTCTTTTTAACTTCATTTTTTATGTTTATATCTAAATTATTAAAACCTGATTTCAAATACTCAAATTCAAGCCGAGATAAGGGGTAATCGCCTCTTTCACAACAAAGCGAACAACCTCTTTTACAGCATAAATACTCACTTTGATATTCAAAAATTTTCTCTAAATCACAATCAATGCTTTCAAGAAACTTTTCGTAATTTTCAAAATCCATAAATTAAACTTGAGCTTTGTCTGCTTTCTTATCTGCCTTTATAATATGAATATTTCTTGTTTCCGATAATTGTTGTCTTGCAGCAGCTAATTTTTCTTTTGTTTCTTTATTTATACTGCCTGAAGCAATTAATCTGTCAACAAAGTTATTATTCAATTTAACCGCTTTAGATAATGCACCTAATTCATCTAAAATATCTTTTATTTCAAGAAAATCATAAGCATAAGTTTGTTTTGATTGATAAACAAGGGTTTCACCGTTTGGAGAGTGAATACTTTCTCCGCCTTTTTCAAAATATAATCTGAAAACTGATTTTAAATCCTGCATTTCAGATTGCATTATTTGTACTGCCTGTTGAATTCTTAAATATCTTTCAAACAAATAATCAACATTATCAAGCTGTTGAATTTGCCAAGCATATTTTTTTTCATATAGCTTTTTTAATTCAGGATACGCTTGAGCTAAACCCTCTGTATCAGCCATTGCTCTATGACGAGTTGAAAATTCAACATTGAATTTAGTCATTAAACTTTCTAAACCGCAAGATTCCAAATCGGGATAAATTTCTTTAAACATCATTTGAGAATCTATTCTCGGGTTTGTAATCGGTTTCCCTGTTTGTCTGATACTTGCTTCATTAATAAAAGAATAATCAAATATCGCATTATGAGCTACAATCGGGTAATCACCTATAAAATCTAAAATCATAGGCATTACTTCTGCTTCTGTCGGAGCATCTTTTACATCCTCTTCCGTAATCCCGTGAACAGCAATACTTGATTTTCTTATGTGTTGTTCGGGATTAATTAACGTTTCAAATCTGTCTTTCATTTTGCCGTTTTCTAAACGAATAGCGGCAAATTCTACCATTCTTTCTTTTGTATAATCTAACCCTGTTGTTTCAACGTCTAAAACTATTTCAATACACTTTTTTCTCGGCACGAATATCTCTCCCTCTGAGTACATCATATCATAAAGATTATGTTCGGGCAAAACGGTTACTTTTATCAAAAATTAAAATAAATCAGAAAAGATAATCAAATTCCAAATGCCCGATTTTAACGGTATCGCCCTCTTGAACACCTGCCGCTTTTAATGCGTCAAATACGCCCATTGATTTAAGGATATTTTGGAAACGATATAATTGCTCGGTATTTCTTCCGTCAGTAACATTTGCCAATCTGAAAATTTTACCGCCCTCAACAACAAACATGTGTTTATCTACCTTATAAACACTGTATGCACTGTCATCGTTATCGGTTGCACCGTCATCTTCTTCCACTTCAACTTCAATAACAGGTTTTGGAATTTCATCAACTTTTTGAGCAACAAAGTACATAAATTCATCAAGATTTTTTCTTGTTACGGCTGAAATCAGAAATACATCATCCGCAATTTTCTTGAACTCTTCATAATATTTTTGTTGTAATTCTTCATCTACCGAATCAATTTTGTTTAGTGCAATAACCTGATACACTTTTGCAAGTTGTTCGGAGTGTTTCTTTAATTCTTCATTTATTAATTTGTAATTTCTAACAGGGTATTCTTGTGTTAAATCTACAAGGTGAATTAAGAAACGACATCTTTCAACGTGGCGTAAAAATTCGTGTCCTAAACCTATGCCCTCCGATGCCCCCTCAATTAACCCCGGGATATCTGCAACTACATAACCGTCGCCATTAGGCTTTCTGACAACTCCAAGGTTTGGAACAATTGTTGTAAAAGGATAGTCCGCAATTTTTGGCTTAGCAGAACTTATTGCACTAATAAGCGTTGATTTGCCTGCATTTGGCATACCTAACAAACCTACATCCGCAATTAATTTAAGTTCAAGTTCAAGCGTTCTTTCAATTCCGTTTTCACCGGGTTCACAGAATTGAGGAGCTCTTTTTTGTGCGGTTGCAAAGCAAGCATTACCTCTTCCGCCACGTCCGCCTTTTGCAACAAGAATAGTTTTGTCTTTTTCATTCAAGTCGGCAATAACTTTGCCTGTTTCAACATCTCTTACAATTGTCCCGACAGGAACTTTAATATGTAAATCTTTACCGCATTTCCCGTGTTGAGTTTTAATGTAACCGTTCTCGCCGTTTTCAGCCTTAAATACTGATTGGAATTGGAAATCCATTAATGTTGACATATCTTCAGAAGCAACAAGATAAATATCGCCGCCCTTTCCGCCGTTTCCGCCCGCAGGACCGCCTTTATCTACATATTTTTCTCTTCTCCAAGCAACTGCTCCATTTCCGCCTTTGCCTGATAAGATTTTTATTCTTGATTTATCTAAAAATGCTGCCATAGTATTTGTTCCTGTCTTGATTATAAAACAAACATGGCTTTTCCGAATAAATCAACACTTTTATGTTACAAAATCTCAAAACGATTTTTAGAAAATTTTAAAATGCCCTCATCCCTCATTTTACAAAGTTCTCTTGACATAGCACTTCTATCTACGCACAAAAACTTTGCCATTTCTTCTCTTGAATATGGAATTGTAAATACTTTTTGTCCGTTATTATATGTTTCTAATAATGATAAAATTTTCTCTCTTGTTGTTTTTTGCCCTAAAATATCAATTTTGTCAGTCAGAATAGTGTTTCTTTTTGAAATCATTTTCATAATATTCTTTATTAACTGCAAATGATATTTACATAATTTTTCACAAGGTGTAACAACTTTCTCAAACGGTAAAAAGAGAACTTCGCATTCATTTTTTGCTATGACATCAACAGGACTGATATTCTTTCCGCAACAAACAATATTATGACCAAAAATGTCATTCACTTTTAATTTTTCAATAACGTTGCACTTTCCAAGAGTATCAGTTTTTTGCATTACGGCATTGCCGCTTAAAATAATACCCAAATAATCTATTTTACTGCCTGTTTTTAGGATAAATGCCCCGTCTTTAAAATGTTTTGTTTTAATTCCCGTGCATTTTAAAAGTTCTAAAACTTGATTATCTTCAATTTTTTCAAACAAATCTATCTGGAGCATTATACTCTTTTTCTTTTTTTCTTATTTTTTTCTAAATCTTTAATATTTAATCTCTTTTGAGCGTTATCAACAGAAATTTTTGCCAGCGGCTTATGTGTTCTTTTATCATAAAAAACAAGCCAATGTTGACGTTTAGGATTATCTACGGAGAATGATAAAATACCTGAAACATTAGTTCCTTTTTTTATTGTTTGCATTGCCAATGAATTTCTGTAATCCGTAAATATAGACGGTGTATAGCTTTGTCTTAAATCGCTGACAAGAGCTATATCAAATGAAGAAAAATCGGTTTTTGAGTTATTTTTGATAATTAAGTCCAAAGAAATTGTATTCAAATGACCAAAAGGGTCTTTTTCTAAGAAAACATCCGTAATATCAACATCCAGCCCGTCATAGAATAACTCATCCTGTCTTACTGCTTCGTGAGTCATTACAGGAATTGCTTCGGTACTTTTTATTCTGACTTTTATTTCATCCCCGGGAGCAATAAGAACATCTTTTCCTTTTCTGAACAATGCCAATCCTAAAGCTATAACTCCACCGATAGCGGCTCCGCCCATTAACGTATAACCTTGGCTTGCAATAGCACCTTCTAATCCTGCCAATTCAATAGCGGCAACTGCACCATATACTCCACCGACAGCGGTATATGCAACATCTTCACCGATTTTTTGAGCTGTGCCTTTTGCAGGGTGAAGTTTAGAAGACATCTCCCCCTCAATAGGGATTTCTCTTCCGTCAGGAGTAATAAGATAATCAAACCCGAGTTCAATATAACCGTCCCGACCCAGCCTTTTCGGATCCACAATATTTTTGATTTTACCGTGTGCAATTGTTCCTTTCGGCAACAAAACACCGCTTCCTGCTAAAACATCCTCAGAAACTTCCGCAAAAAATTCATCGCCCTCAATAGAAGTTGTTCCGTTTAAAACTTGCGAAACCATAAGGTTTACAGTTTGAGTTTCTTCAATTTTCTTTACTTCATTAGTAAAAATTTTATCTTTATTCTGTTCTTTCTTTATCGTTTCTTCAATATGACCTTGAAACGGGGTATCAGCATACGCCAATAAAGAGGTGTTTGACCAAAAGAAACCTGTTATTAATAAAATTGTTAAAAACTTTTTTTTCATAATCCCTACCGATAAACATTTTACTACATGAGTTAATTATTGTACATTCATTGAAGTAAAATTATAATTAATATACAATAAAACAAAAACGGAGAAGTTATGTCAAAGATTGAAGAACTGGCAAAAATAAAAGAAGAATGCCTAAACTGCTATAAATGTGAATTAGGAAAAACCAGAAAGAATATTGTATTTTCGGATGGAAGTGAAAATGCAAAAATTGTCCTTATCGGGGAAGCCCCGGGGGCGGATGAAGATGCGACGGGTACTCCTTTTGTCGGAAGAGCAGGTAAATTTTTGACAAAACTTATGGAAGAATGCGGATTTGACAGAAATAAAGATTTTTACATCTGTAACACAATCAAGTGCAGACCTCCTGAGAACAGAGTTCCCACTGATGAAGAAAAAGCTCAATGCGAAAAATATTTACTGGAGCAAATAAAAATAATAAACCCGAAAGTAATCATTCTTTGCGGTGCAACCAGTGCGAAATCATTCTTAGGTAAGAAAATTAAAATTTCACAAATTCGAGGTCAATGGTTTAAAATTTTTGACGGAATTGATGCAACTGTAATTCTTCACCCATCTTTTCTTCTGAGAAAACATTCAGAGGAAGAGGGTTCTCCAAGATGGTTAACGAAAGAAGATTTAAAAAAAATTAAAGAATTTATTTCATAAGCTGATTTTACTTTTTATAATTGAAATTTTCTTGTTAACTTAAACATTTGTAATATTTTATTTTTTGAAAAGAGTTGATATATAAGCATTTTCGGCAGTATCAAATCTTTAAACAAAAATTAATATGCTAAACTGTGCCGTTATAGCTTATATTTGCTAAAATAGAAATTATTAAAGTTGGAAAATAGAGAGTGTAAGATGTCGACTGATAAAAATTACGAAGAAATTCTTGATGAAATTAGTGAAAAAATTAACAATATAGATTCAATAAAAGAAATTGATTTATTAAATATTAAAGGTTCGTTAGAGTCCATAGAAAATCTAATTACGGATTCTGAAACAAAGTCAAATTTTGACGCCATAAAAACAAAATTAGATTCAATTGCAATGCAGGTTGATAATTGTAATGAAGCATTGTTAAAAGATTTATACAGCGACATAAACCAACTTAAAGAAACATCAACAAACGTAAGCCAACATCTGGAAAATCTTCAAAATTTACAAAACCTTTCTCTTACAAGTGCTCAATTTGAAGAATATCAAAAACAACAACTTGATTTAGCTCTCAAAACCAATGAAAATATTTTTAATCAATTAAGCATTATCAAAGAAAACTCCGCAAATGACGGAAATGCTGAAAACATAAAGAATTTAAACACTCAATTGACGAATTTACACAACGTTCTTATTGAATACGTTGAACAGCTTGCCGCAAAAATTGATGCAACTCCAAACATAGAACAAATCGGCTCTGTTGTTTCCGACTTAAACAGTGTTCAACAAAAGAACATTAAACAAACTAAAGTCATGATAAAGGAACTTCAAGACAAGTTTGTTAATTTCCAATCTGACTTTAAATATAAAGAAATAGAAAATCAACTCTCTAAAATCAGTGAAATTTATGACAGCTTAAATATGATTATTGTTTGGACGGAAAAAGTCGGTTTAATCAATAAATCAATTGAAAATGTTTATGCAAGATTAGGTCAAAGTATAGATTTTGATGATGTATCGGAAAAAGTTGATATTATCTATGAAAATATAGGTTCACTTAACAATTGGACTCAAAAAATAGACAGTATTGATTCTGCAATGACCAATACTCAATCTAAATTGTCCTCTTTAGGTACATACTTAGATGAAACAAAAAATATCAGCACTGCTATTTCTAACATAAAAAACAGACTTGATTCAACTTTCACAGAAGATATCGACTTAGAAGATATCTCAAATAAAATGGATATCGTTTATGAAAATCTGACTGCTATCAATGAATGGGCAAGTAAAATTGACAATGTAAACGATAAAGTTGAAACTGTTTCAGAAAAAATAAGTAATATTGATGATGAAATGATAGCCTCTAAGGTTGACATCATCTATGAAAACATCGGACTTTTAAATGAATGGGTAAACAAAATAGATGACCTTTCACAAAGAAGCGAAGAGCTTGATAATAAGTTTACTCAAACAAATGACAACTTTAATGTAAAAATTGATGAAATTACCCAAACACTTGCAAATGCAAGCAAAATTATTGAAGACGTTCCGAATATCAAAGATAAATTGGAAGATTTATCAGGCGAATTAAACATCATTACACACTCAACAAAAGATGATACGGAATCTTACATTTATACCTTGCTTGATATTGAATCTGATTTCTTAAAGTTACACAAGTTTTTAGATGATAAAACTCAAGTAACAACAAATGATATTAACTCTTTAAAAGAGAAATTTGCCGAAATTACTGATGATATTTCAAGTATAAGCATAAGAACAAACAAATTGATTTTATCGGCAGATGACGCAAACAAAGAATTTAAAAGTTACTTGGATACATTTAAAAACACAATTCAAGAGCTTGATTCTCAAAGACAACAATATAATCCCGAATTAAGACTTACAATATTAGATGAAAAGATGAACAGAGTTTTATCTCTAATGCAATCTAATTTAGAAACTGCTCAAAGTTTAAGAAATGCTTTTGTATTTTTTGCGGAATGGATTGATTCTACGGGAAATATGCTCAACAACATGAGCAATAACATAAATACTTTAGCTGCCAACTCCGAAAAAGAAGAAGCTCCGAGTGAAATAACCGCAAAACTTGAAACTATTGAAAATACTGTTACGGATATAAAAAATGAAGAAGTTTCAGAACTCAAGAGCCTTATGACGGGTGTTATGGTTCAATTAAACACATCTTTAACTCCTGATATTGATTCTATCAACGAAAGAATCGACAAAGTTGAAGAAGAAAATCAAGGTAAATTTACAGAACTTGAAACAATGATGAAAGAAAAAATCAATCAACAATCAAAACAAATTTTATCATTGGAACAAAAAATCACAGATATGAGTTCTAAATTTGACAAGTTAATTGATATTATGTCAGAAGACAACCATAATTACGAAATAAAAGATATTTTGAACTACATAGC
>CAVEOW010000051.1:0-7981 GCA_963617295.1 bacterium
CTCTAACCCTATTACCGGAGAATTTTCCGATACAGACAAATTATCGTTGATGATAGTAAAAGTTATTCATGAAGAATTTCCCATGATAAAGGATAACTCATTACTCTTCGACTTAGTATTGTATTCTATTTTAGAAAAATTGGAGACTGTACAAAGTGTTGAAAATGTTTTATCATATATAAAGGAAACTAATGCAAAAATGGTACAAGATGTTTCCTTTAAAAATGGAGAAGTTCTTATTAAATGTTCAACTTAAAAAAATTCAAACTTGTCAGCAAGTTAACAAGCATGAAGCCTCAATTTGAATGGCTTAAGTTTTCTATTGCAAGTAAAAATTCTAAAAGTGAACTTTTAAATTCTATTATATCCGATAAAAAGTTTGTGCGTGAAGATTTAAAACTCCGTGCAATGGTTGAGGAAACTCTTTATAAAGAGTTTGGACCGTCAATCAGCGACCGTAAAGATTATGATTTCCTTGTAGATTCTGTTGTCAATAAATTAAAAGCACAACAGCTTGGAAATTGTGAAGAAATTGAAAATATTTAATTATTTTCCCTGTCTTACTAACTGTATTATATAACTACCCGATGAGGTAATGTTATATGTAATACTCTCTTAAAAAATAATATCGAATGCTCTTGCGTTCGATATTATTTTTAGGAGGGAAAAATGAAATATTTAATTAGAAAACCTGAAACTTTTTTAAACACTTTAAATGATGATATAAATTCTATTTTACACAGAAGTTTTGATAATATTTTTCCGGAATATATATTTCAGCAGGAAATGAAAGGCATGGCAATGCCTGTTGATATAAAGGAATACGAAGACAGTTTTGATGTAAAAATAGAATTACCGGGAATTGACAGAAAAGACATTGATATTGACTTAAATAAATCATTTGTAAAAGTAAATGCAAATAAAGAATTTAGAGAAGAAGAAAATAAAAAGCATAAGTATCATAAAACAGAATTCAGATACGGAAACTACTACAGAACTCTTTATTTCCCGACTGAAATTGATGTTGAAAAAAGCAGTGCAGATTTAAAGCACGGTATTTTAGAATTAAAACTGCCAAAACTTGAAGCAGAAGATAAAAAGACTAAAAAATTGGAAATCAATGAATAATGACGGTAATTATCGGGATAAAACTTCCAAACAAAGAAGATAATGCGGTTGAATTACAAAAAGTACTTACAAAATTCAACTGCATTATAAAAATGCGATTAGGAATAAATTCTACTTCAATTTTTTGTTCAAGTATCGGTATAATTTTGCTTCAAACAGATAGTAATGATGATGCTTTAAAAATCGAAAAAGAGTTACTTAATATTAGCGGTATAGAATTACAAAGAATGGTGTTTTAATGGCAGAAAAAGTTATTATTATAGGCGGCGGTGCTGCAGGGGCAAAAACTGCAGCAAAATTAAGACGTGAAAGAAGTGATATTGAAATTCATTTATATACGGATGAAGATTTAATATCCGTTTCGGCGTGCGGATTACCTTATTTTGTTGAGGGAATAATTAAAAGTTCTGATATTCTTGTTATCAGAACACCTGCTGATTTTGAAAAGCAAAATATCAGAATACATACAAAGATGCGATGTATTAAAGTAAATACGCAGGAACAAAAGGTTTTAATTAAAAATTTAGAAACCGATGAAACATTTGAAGAGGAATATAACATCCTATTAATTGCTACGGGTGCGGTTCCTGTTATTCCGCCAATTAAAAATATTAATTTAAAAAATGTTTTTACGTTAAGAACGCTGTATGACGGAATAAATATAAGAGAAAAAGTTTTAAAATCTAAAAAAGCGGTTCTGCTTGGCGGCGGATATATTTCGATAGAGCTGTTAGAAGCATTTTCAGCCAATCATATTGAAGTAACTTTGATTGAGAGGAATAACCATATACTGGAAATGTTTGATGAAGATTTTGCAAAAGAAATTGAAAATCAAATTCTTCAATCTGCACCGTCTAAGGTAGATATTATTACAAATGACACGATTATAGAGTGTGTCGCAAATGAAAACGGAGAAATTTCAAAAGTTATAACTCAAAACGGGAAAGAAATTGAAACCGATTTGTTGGTTATAGCGACAGGCATAAAGCCAAATACGGAGTTTCTTAAAGATACCGAAATAAACTTAGCTCCAAATGGTGCAATAAAAGTCGGGAATACTTTAATGACATCTAAAGTAGGAGTTTATGCGGCAGGAGATTGTTGTGAAAAATATAACCTTATAACAAATCGATACGTATGGGTTCCGTTGGGTTCTACTGCAAACAAAGAAGGCAGATGTGCCGCTATTAATATGTCTGGGGGCAATTGTATCTTTGAGGGTATTCTTAACTCAACAATCACAAAGTTTTTTGATTTAACTGTATCAATCATAGGTATCAGTTATCGTGACGCAATAAAATTAGGGTTTCAACCGGAGTTTGCCGTTATTACAAAAAAAGACAGGGCAGGCTATATGCCAAACCCTGAAAATGTAACTTTAAAACTTATTGTTGATAAAAATACCAGAATAATTTTAGGTGTGCAAGCATTTGGTCGAGGAGAAGTCAATAAGAGGATAAATGCTGTTATTCCTGCTGTTTTTGACCGAATAAAACTTGATGAATTTATGAATATGGATTTACCTTACGCCCCGCCTTATTCTCCATCTATTGACCCTGTGTTAAATGCTGCACAGATAATTTATAAAAAACTTAGTTCTTAGCTGTTTTTTCATTTGCTATCATCTGGAGAAGCACTTCTTGTGCTTTTTTCAGCTGAACATCATTTTTATCTTTTACGTTTTGAGCGGTCAACTTAACTTCAATATCAGGTGCAATACCTTTTTTATTGATATCTGTTCCGTTTGGAGTTAAATACTTTTGAACTGTTATATTTAACCCTGCACCAAACGGAGCCAAGTTTTTAACTTCTTGTACTAACCCCTTACCAAAAGTATTTTCTCCGACTAAAATTGCACGTTGGTTATCTTTTAACGCACCTGATAAAATTTCACTGGCAGAAGCACTTCCTCCGTTAATAATCACAACTAACGGTTGTGATGAGAAATACTTTCTTGAAGAACGGGAAGTATCTTTGTATCCGTCCCTGTCAACAGTACTTACAATGATTTCATCATCTAAGAACAAATCTGCAATATAGATTGCGTTATTTAAAAGACCGCCTGTGTTTGCCCTTAAATCAAGAATAATACCTTCTTTGTCTTTATAGTTAATGATAACATCCTTAAATTCAGTGCCTACGTTTCTTCCCATAAATGAGCTTAATCTTATATAGCCGATATTATCTTTCAAATCAAAGTTTTCAGGCTTTTTTGTCGAAATAGATTTAATATTAATTTCATCTCTGACTATTTTATATGTTTTATTCGGAACATTTTTTCTTTTAATTAAAAGCTCAACGGGAGTTCCTTTTTCCCCTCTGATTTTATCCGCAGCTTTATCTACGGACATATCTTTCGTCGAAATTCCGTTAATCGCCAAGATTTCATCTTCAGCAAGCAATCCTGCTTTTTCCCCGGGAGTATCTTCAATCGGGGAAATAATTAATATTTTACCGTCACGATATCCGATTTGAACACCAATACCGAACAAAGAGCCTTTTATTGCATTCTTTTCTTCTTCAAATTCTTTTGGAGGTACAAACCTTGTATATCTGTCGTTTAAACTTGCAACCATTGTTGCGGTTGCAACATAAGCATCTTCAGAAGTTTTTATTTTGTCATCATATTTATGACGCCATCTGCTCCAATCCTGACCGTTATTCGTCCGGTCTAAAAATTTTGTATTAACAATTTTCCAAACCATATCATACATTCCGATATCGGATTCGGCCATTGCGGTATTGCTTCTGCAACATGTTACACATGTAAGCATTAACGCAAAAAATATTACAAGTGAATTTCTTAAAACTTTTTTCACAACTCTCTCCTTATTCTTCCTAATTATAATATAAATTTTCTTATTTGTTTACACTAACAGGAGTATAGACTTTTACTAAGTAAGAAAGTTTCAAAATTTATAATGAAAATTAACAATTTTTAAATATCAACATCTTTCATCATTGAAATAAGTGTAGAAATTGTGTTATCCATTGAAACACTGTCAGATGTTCTTTGTTGAAGAAATGCATTAATCTGGGGCATAAGTTCAATAGCAATATCCAATTTCGGATTAGATCCCGCATTATACATACCTACATCAATTAAGTCTTTATTTTCACGATATAAAGCCATTAATTTACGCATTTTGTATGCTGCATTTTTGTGTTCTTCCGTAACAATTTCGGTAAATAAACGGCTTACACTTCCAAGCACATCAATTGCAGGGTAGTGATTCATTTCCGCTATTTTTCTTGAAAGGAAAATGTGTCCGTCAACAATACCTCTTACCGTATCAACAACAGGGTCATTTATGTCATCACCTTCCATTAAGACCGTATATAACGCCGTAATTGAACCTCTCGGGCTGTTTCCGCTTCGTTCCAATGCTCTTTGCAGCCAAGAAAATATAGATGGCGGATAACCTTTAATCGTAGGCGGTTCTCCTATAGACAACCCTACTTCTCTTCCTGCCATTGCACAACGGGTTACGGTATCTGTCATTAAGAAAACTTTTTTACCCTGATCTCTGAAATATTCACACACCGCCGTAGCCGACATTAAACATTTTTGTCTGATTAATGGCGGTTGGTCGCCTGTTGAACATACAAGTACGGATTTTCTCATACCCTCTTCGCCAAGAGAGTTTTCAATAAATTCTTTTACTTCTCTTCCACGTTCACCAATTAGTGCTACAACGTTGACATCAGCATCCGAATTTCTGGCAATCATACCAAGCATTGTACTTTTACCTACACCCGAACCTGCAAACAAGCCCATACGCTGACCTGCACCCAATGTAAGAAGAGAGTCTATCGCTCTTACTCCGGTTGAGAACATTGTTTTAATAATCGGTCTGTCAAAGGCTCCGGGGGGTGCTCCGTTAATATTTACCCACTCGGCTCCTCTCGTATCCATTGGTTTTCCGTCTAACGGTTCACCCAAAGGAGAAATCAGTCGTCCAAGCAAAAAATCACCCATCGGAATACTTATTGCTTTTCCTGTAGTTGAAACCAAACTTCCTTGCCCGATTCCTGCTCCGTCATATAACAATAGTAATTGAGCGTGTTCACCTTTAAATGCAACTACTTCAGCAGGTTTTCTTTCACCCTCTGCCGTTTCGATAAAACATAAATCGCCGATTTTAAGCCCCGGAAGCTTTACTTCAACCGTCAATCCTAAAAGTTTTGATACACTGCCTTTATAGGAATATAACTTTGTTGAATTAATTATTTCGAAGGCTTGCTTCTTTACAAATTCTATTGATTTTTCAGTGCTTTGATTTAACATTTACCTACTCAAAATTATAGTTTACCGATTCTCCGATTGTATCCACCGCTTCAACTCTGATATCCGTTATAAGTTCGGAATATGAAATAACTACGATTGTCGGAATATGACGTTCTAACAGTTGATATAACGGTAATCTTATTCTCGGAGAACATAAGATTACGGGTTGTACATTAATACTTTGATGAGCTCTGATTAACGTGGAGGCTGATGATTCAATCAACTCTTGTACCTGCAACGGATTTAACAGGAACATAGTACCAAGTTCGGTTCTTTGGCAGCTGTCATCAAGTATTTTTTCCCACTCGGGAGAAAGTGTAAGTGCATATAATATTTTATCAGGCGTACAGTTTGCCAAACAAATTTGTCTTCCTAAAGCTGCCCTTAAACGCTCTGACAAAATATCGGGTTCTTTTGAAAATCTTGCGTAATCACACAATCTTTCAAATATGAATGTAATATCTTTTATTGAAACTTTTTCTCTGATTAAGTTTACAAAGATTTTTCTTAAATCACTTGTTGAAATAATTGCAGGAACTAAGTCATTAACAAGTGTCGGGTCTTGGCTCTTAACCATTTCCATAAGTTTAAGAACGTCAATTTTTGTCATAATTTCATCAACGTATTTTCTTGCACAATATTTCAAGTGGTTGATAATTACGTCAACAGAATCTGTAGCATTAACATCTTTTTGGGTTTTAAGGAATTCAGTATCCATCCAATATGCTTGAGTTTGAAATGTCGGATCAACACCGATAATTGCGTCTTTGGGAACTTCTTTACCAAGAGAATCCCATTGTTCGGCAATAACCATACTCTTTTTAGGATAAACAGTACCGGTTGCGACAGTATTTCCTCTGACTGAAATCATATAGTCATTAACAGGTAATACTGATGAGTCCATAATTTTAATATTCGGAATAATATAACCCAGTTCATCCGTAACTCTTTGTCTTAAAGCGGAAATCTTCGGCAACAATGCTCCGTCTTGAGCAGGGTCTGCAATTTCCAATAACGCAGTACCGACTTGCAATGTAATCGGATCAACACCTAACCGCTCATACATTCTGTTCGGGTTTGTAAGGTCAGCCATTGATTTTTTAACCGCATCCAATTGCCCCAATTGAGATTGAACATCTTTGTTTACGGAAACTATTAAGAAAGCTGCCAGCAAAATTCCTGCATAAACAGTGAAAGTGTACCACGGCAAGCCTGTTATAAAGCTGGTTAACGCAATTAAAATAAGGAAAATCATTGTAAAAATCAAACTGTACGGCTTACTTAAAATCTGCTCGGTTAAATCATCCGCTAAGGCTCCGCCTGCCGCCGTTGAACGGGTCATTACAATACCGGCTGATATAGCCATTAACAAGGATGGCAGCTGAGAAGCCAAACCATCACCGACTGTTAATACCGTATATTTAACAACCGCTTCAGCCGGCTGCAATCCGTTCATTAAAATACCGATAATTAAACCGCCGACAATATTGATGACAACAATGATGATACCTGCCATTGTATCACCTTTTACAAACTTCATGGCACCATCCATAGAACCGTATAAGTTAGATTCACGTTGTAAATCTTCTCTTCGTTTTACGGCTTCTTCAGGTGAAATCAAGCCTGCATTGAAATCGGCGTCAATAACCATTTGTTTACCGGGCATGGCGTCTAATGCAAATCTTGCTGCAACTTCGGCGATACGTTCGGAACCTTTTGTGATAACCATGAACTGTACAATCGTAATAATAATGAATATTACAAAACCTACAACCAAGTTCCCGCCCGTTACAAAGTTTCCGAATGCGTCAATAACTTCACCCGCTTCACCTTTTGCAAGAATAAGTCTTGTGGAGGCAATCGAAAGAACCAATCGGAACATTGTTCCTATCAGGATAATAGATGGGAATGACGCTAATTCCAAAGGTCGTTGAATGTATAATGAAATCATCAACAACAAGATACCGAGTGTGATGTTAAAACTTATCGCAAAGTTAATAATTACAGGCGGAAGTTCGCAAATTAACAGGACAATCAGCAATATAACAAATATTGCCAATCCTATTTCACTTACCATTGAGCGTCCTGTACCTTGCGGTTGTGCCATTTCCTAACTTTCTTCCTTGTTCGTCAATGCTTTCTCTATTATTGAAATTTGAGTTTCTACCGTTGCATCGATAATTCCGTTTGAGGTTTCAACAATAACTCCTCCGTCCTTTATTGTTTGATCCGGAATAACTAAAATTTTTGCTTCCGTAAATTCGTTTTTAAACATCGGAGGAACTTTATCCCTTACAATTTCAACATCTTGAGGCATTACCTTCAATGTAATTCTGTTTTCTGTTTTGTTTACTTCTTCTAACGCACCCTTGATAATTTCAATTGTAACATCTTTATCATTTTCAATTTCTTTTTTAATAATTTTTTTTGCGGTTTCAACTGCTATTTCATAAATACATCCTGCTACTTCATTAAATATTTCATCTTTATATTTAAAAAATTCAGAAAGTTTACCTTTTATTTCGGTTAAATCCGAAGTTGCTTTTGCAATCCCGTCCTCATAAC
>CAVEOW010000052.1:0-2844 GCA_963617295.1 bacterium
TCAGAATCTCATTGTTTATAAATTCATCAAATTTTAATTATTAGCCAATATAATGTAACCATATACGGAATTTCGCTCTCTTTAAATTCCTTTGCGTTCGCTATATTCAGGTTTCACCTTACGGAAATTCCGCCGGATACTTTCCTTGTCGGCACAAGAAAGTATCAATTAAAATAATTTGAGTTTTGAATGCAAATATTCTAATAATTTAATTATTTTTAAAAATGGTACTTTTCTGCAATGAGAAAAGTACCACAATATTTAGCAATCATTAGATTTTAATTATAATTTAACAAGTTCCTTAACTTCTCTGCGTTTAATTTTCCTTGTTGTTGTTTTTGGCAACGGGTCACGATTAATAATGACTTCGTTTGGACGTTTATACATTGTAAGCTGCAAGCATTGGCTTTTTATATCCGCTTTAATTAAATTTTCAATTTCTTCTTCACTGTATTGAGCGTATAAATTGTCCTTTGGAACAACTACCGCAATAATTTCTTCTGTTCCGTCTTTTGAACCGAAAGTTCTTTTTGAACCGAAAACACATACTTCTGCAACATATTGACTTTTTTCTATTACGGCTTCAACTTCTTCCGGAAAAACTTTTTTCCCGCCGTTAAGAACAATCATGTTTTTAATTCTGCCTGTAATATAAATATGTCCGTCTTTATCTAAATGGGCAATATCACCTGTATGTAACCAACCGTCAGGATCTATTGTTTGAGCAGTAAGTTCAGGTTGATTATGATAACCTTTCATTACGGAGGGTCCCTTTAATTGAAGTTCACCTGTTTCGGGGTCTATTCTTGCCTCAAAGTGAGGAAGCGGTTTCCCTACAGATGCTAATATATTTCTTTTATCAAAGTTAACCGCAACTACGGGACTGGTTTCTGATAATCCGTATCCTTGTAGTACTTTAATACCGATTCTTTCAAAGAATTTACCAACTTCCACATCTAATGGAGCTCCGCCTGAAATACAGCCTATAAACCTACCGCCAAATTTATCATGTATTTTCTTAAACAAAATTTTCTTAATACGATATGACGGAATAAACTTAGCCAAATGGTAAGCAATTTTAAATGCTCTTTTTGTTTTTTCGGGTGATTTATCCAGTTCACTTTCAATTCCTGCTTTAAGAAGTTTTAAAAATGCAGGAACTACAATCATAAATTCAATTTGCTTTTCTTTCATTATACTTGTGATATCTTTAGGTTTTAAACTTTGCGTATAATATACTGAAAATCCGTAATTCAAGAATGTTGAAAATCCGACTGTCATTTCAAATAAATGATTCATCGGAAGAATTGAAAGTATGTTTGTCGGTTTTACTTCAAGAATATTTTCAAGTGCGTAACTTAAATCTTCAAGTTGTGCCATCATATTACCAAAAGAAATTTCAACCCCTTTTGGAGCACCTGTTGTACCTGATGTATAAATAATAAATGCAGTAGATTTAGAACTTCTGTGTCGCCATTTTGTTTCGTACTTATCAGGTAATTCATAAATATTTTTTAAATCATCATGCCTTGTATGTTCATCTAAAACCAAAAGTTCTTTTATTGACGGAACTTTTTGTTGTAATTCTTTTGCCATATTCAAATAATGTTCGGATACAAGCATTACCGTAGGTTCACAATCCTGTAATATTGAAGTAAGTTCATATACGGTCAATTTAACATCAAGAGGAACAGTAACCGTACCTGCTATAACAGAAGCAAATACGCAAGCACCGTATTCCGGTTTTGATTCCGATAAAATTGCAACTCTTTCTCCTTTTTCAATTTTTAAGGTATTAATAAGGTGATAAGCAATTTTTCTTGTCATCAACCCTAAGCCTTTATATGTAAACTCTTTCCAACCAAAAGAATCTTTTATCCCTAATGCTACTCTGTCATTATACAATTTTGTCTTATCATCAAGCATATTTAAGACATTAGTATTGTGAAAACCCATAAAACCGTACTTCCCCTTTAAATCTCCTATATTTGAATTTTATTATTACGGAATAGAAAAGTCAATAATAGACACATTTTTAGATTTACCGTAAAATCATTTAAGATAATATTTTACGCCGTGAGAGGGTTACACATGAATGAAATAAAAACTATGTTTAACAACTTAGCAAAAAAATATGATTTTTTTAACAATATAATTTCTTTCGGGTTTCATAAACCGGTAAGAAGAATTGCAATAAAGACATTAAATATTCAAAACGGGGCAATAGTTTTAGATTTATGCTGCGGAACAGGTGATTTTGGGGGAATTGCAAAACAAGTTCAGCTAAATTGCGAAGTTATCGGGGTTGATTTTTCGGAAGAAATGCTAAAACTTGCAGAAAAAAAGAATACGAATATTAAATACTTTATTCAGAATGCAACTGCAATGAATTTTGAGAACAACAAGTTTGATTATGTGATTATGGGGTTTGGATTGAGAAATATTCCTGATAAAGAAGCTGCTATAAAAGAAATTTACAGAATCTTAAAACCAAACGGTAAAATTTTGCAGCTTGATTTCGGAGAAAAATCTTTTTTTAATTCTGCATACAACTGTATAATTTTAAACTTAATTAATTTATTTACCAAAGAATCTAAACCTTTTAAATATTTAATAAAATCCAAAGACGGGTTTTTACCGCCGAAACAATTATCTGCTCTGTTTGAAAAATTTGGATTTAAAACCGAAGCGATATGTTATTTGTTGTTCAGAATAATTTCGTTTCAAATATATAAAAAATGCAACTAACTGTTAAATACTTTTTTGTTATATTCAATTAATTCCTTTTTTCTGGTTTTAAAGGTTTTATCAAAATCTTCACTTTCTAAGCCGATTTTTTTCATG
>CAVEOW010000052.1:2854-7960 GCA_963617295.1 bacterium
CTTCTTCTGTCAGTGCATTTTTAACGCTGTTTAGTCTGCGGCTTATATCTTCAAATTTGAATTCCCCATTTCTGTAATGTCCCGGTAAAACAGGCGGGTTATCAGACTTTGGGTTGAATACATAATTTAATGCAAGTGCAATATCAGTTCTATGAAGCCCTTGAGCACAATGTATATAAAAATTACCGTTGTTTATTGCTTCAAACAATTCAGGTAATGAGTCAACAATTTGTCTTGTAGGTACGGATGAAGCATCAATCGGAATATTAACATAGTTTATATTATATTTTTCACACAAATCGGGGTAATCTTTACTGTTAAATTTATCTCTTAAGTCAATAATAGTGTTTACTCCGCATGATGAAACTTTATTTAAAAACTTTCTGTTTTTAGGTGATGAAAGAGCCTCTCCCCTATATTCATTTGGTCCTATCTGTGAAAGATTTGGAATTTTTGAATTTATTAGCTTAGAATTTTTCTTTGACAGGGATGAAAGAGGCAGAAGCATTTTATTATATTCTGCAGCAGTCTGTAAACTACTTAACAAAGTTTGATTTTTTTTAGAAAGTTTATTAGTTGACTTAGTTAGAGTATTATCATTTTGCTGTTGAAACAATATATTTCTTTTTTTTATATTAACAACGGGATTATTATAAATTAGCATAGTTATTTACCATTTCACACAGTCAAGTAAAACTTGAAAATAAAATTTTTTGCTTATTTTACACTGATATTTTCAAGCAATTTGTTTAATCTTTGAGAATATGAATCGGCAAATTGTTCATAACTATTCCAGCCCCAATCTTTAACTGTTTCGGGGTTTTGTTTTATCAATCCGTATATTTGTGCCATGTTTTCTCTTACCGATACACGAGTTGAACCTGCTGATGAGAAATAGAATATAGGCATGTTTTTTGCTTTCGGATTTAATAAATAGTTTATTGCAACCGCTAAATCTGTTCTGCTTTCGCCATTGGCACACCCAACGTAGAAATCACCATCATTTACTGCATTTATATATGATGTAATGTTTTTTAACGAGTCATTATTCCATTCCATATCTTCTACAGGAAAGTTAACATAATTTAACCCTTTTTCCGATAACAGCTCCATTGCCTTATTGGAACATTCACCTTTTGAACGTAAATCTATAACAGTTCTTATACCGGCTTCTTTTAATTTATCAAAACACCAGCCTAATCTTTTTTCTTTTCCGACAAGCGGAGTTTTACCCCTTACGCCATTGTCGTCGGGTGCTTCTTTAAGATTTTCACACACATAAGACTGTAAACCAGTACGTCTGTTTATTCTCGGAATTCCAAGTTTTGCATATTTACTTGAAGCAGGTAACTGGTTTGCTGAAACATTTTTATCATCCAGACTTTTAACTTGTAATTCTTCATCTAAAAGTCCTGAACGCATTAAGATTTTATCTCTGATATAAGCTCTGTCATTTTCTGTAGATGGGTCTATTCCCATGATGTTTTCATTATCGTATGATGTATCTTTATCAATATCAATATTTTCAGGCTTTACTTCAAAGTGTTGTTTTACTTTATCCCAAAAATCTGTTTTTTCTTGTTTGCGTTCTGTCTGTTGAGTAGAAACAAATGTATCATTCGGCATTTGTTTATTTATATACAGATGTTGAGAATTGGGCGAAACCGCCTTAATTTCACTTGTACTTGTAATATTTCCTATACTGTTTGTATTCATAACCTTACTCCGCTATATTTATATAAAAAAATATGAGGAGTAAAAATTGCGTCTTTAAATTCTGTTAACCTGAAATAATCTTTATTGTATAATTTTCTTAGAGGATTTTATGAAAACATTTTTAAAAGATTTATTTTTTCTTACACTTGGCTCTTTAATATATGCATTTGCAATTGAGGGATTTTTAGTTCCCAGTCGAATTATCGACGGTGGAGTTACCGGTGTTTCCATGATTCTCAACACTGTTTCCAATATACCGTTAGGAATTCTCATTTTAGTCATTAACATCCCATTTATTGTTTTGGCTCTTCAAAAACTGGGTAAAAGGTTTGTTATATCGACTTTCTACTCTATTTTAGTATTTTCTGCCGGAGTAACTTTATTCAACCATATACTTCACGGACATTGTATAATTGAAAATTTAGAACTGTTTTTAGTTTCGATTTTTGGCGGTCTGATACTCGGTTCAGGGGTCGGACTTGTAATCAGAAACGGAGCTTCTCTTGACGGTACCGAAATTTTAGCAATTTATACAACTAAGAAGATTCCGTTTTCCGTCGGTGAAATAATTATGTTTATAAACCTCTTTATATTTACGGTTGCAGGATTTGTATATGATTGGCAGCACGCAATGTACTCAATTGTTACATACTTTATTGCATATAAGACAATGGATGTGGTAATTGAGGGGTTAAACGAGTCAAAATCGGTATTTGTTATTACTGATTATTCAAAAGAAATCGGCACTGACATTATTGAGAAAATGGATGTCAGCGTTACATATATTGATGCGGAAGGCGGATATTCAGGACAAAAGAAACGTATTGTTTACTGCGTTATATCTCGTCTGCAAGTTCAAAAGTTAAAAGAAATAGCCAAAAACATTGACCCAAGAGCATTTATTGCCATTGAAAACGTTTATGAAGTAGAAGGCGTAAGGGTTAAAAAACGAAAAATATAACCCTTTGAAAATTAAATGTGTTTGAGTTACATTTTTTATATTAAACAAGTGAGAAACAGGAAAATAACATGATTACAACAACATCAATGAAATCGCATGGCTGCGGTGAGATAACAAGAAATGAAATCGGGAAAGAAGTTACGGTTGCAGGCTGGGTATCTGCCGTTAGAGATTTAGGCGGAATTATTTTCGTTGAACTTCGTGACAGAAGCGGGTTTTTCCAACTTGTATCTGACCCTCAGAAAAATCCCGAAGTATATGAAATATTCCAAAAATTAAGAGATGAATTTGTTATTCAGGCTTCAGGTATTGTAACAGAAAGACCTGATGAAACATATAACGATAAACTTCCGACAGGTACAATTGAAGTATATCCTACAAAGATTGAAATTTTAGCTTCTGCGGCAGTTTTACCGTTCCCGTTAAATTCAGATGACGTAAGTGAAGATGTAAGATTGAAATATCGTTATTTGGATATCAGACAAGAAAAAGTTTTAAATTGTTTAAAATTAAGACACGAAATTGTAAAAACAATGCGTAACTATTTAAACGACCATAACTTTATGGAAGTTGAAACACCTGTTTTAATTAAAACAACACCTGAAGGGGCAAGAGATTACCTTGTACCAAGCCGTGTTCAACCGGGGAAATTTTATGCCCTTCCTCAATCACCTCAAATTTTTAAACAATTATTAATGGTTGGAGGAATTGAACGTTATTATCAAATAGCAAGATGTTTCCGTGATGAAGATTTAAGAGCAGACAGACAACCTGAATTTACCCAAGTTGATATGGAAATGTCTTTTGTTAACCAACAAGATATTATGGATATGGTTGAAGGTCTTTTAAGAGAAGTATTTAAACTTGTAGGTTATACAACTCCGGATAAACTTCCTGTTATTACATATCAAGAAGCAATGGATAAATACGGAAGCGACAGACCCGACCTGCGTTTCGGCTTAGAATTATTTGATATCGGCGATATCATTATGAAATCTGACTTTGAAATTATTAAAGATACACTAAAACAAGGCGGTATCGTAAGAGCAATTAAAATCCCCGGAATTGCAAATTACTCAAGAAAAGAAATTGATGATTTAACAAAACTTGCAATTTCATACGGTGCAAAGGCTCTTGCAAATATTATGTATCTTGAAGACGGAACAGCTAAATCTCCTGTATTGAAGTTCTTAACGGAAGAACAAGCAGAACAAATAAAACAAAGAGCAAATGCTAAAGCAGGCGATGTTGTATTCTTCGTTGCAGACAAACCGAAAGTTACTTACGATGTAATGGGCAGATTCAGACTATACTTCGGTAACAGATTAGGTTTAATTGATGAAAACGCACACGCACTTCTTTGGGTTGTTGACTTCCCGATGTTTGAATACTCGGAAGAAGACAAAAGGTACGTTTCTGTTCACCACCCGTTCACAATGCCAAATCTTGAAGATATTGACAAAATGGAAACAGATCCTGCTCATTGTCGTTCAATTGCTTATGATATCGTTTATAACGGAAATGAATTAGGCGGCGGTAGCGTAAGAATTCACTCCGCAGACATTCAACAAAGAGTATTCAAAGCATTAGGTTTAAGCGATGAAGAAACGAAAGAAAAATTCGGATTTATGATTAATGCTTTCAAATACGGTACTCCTCCGCACGCAGGTTTAGCATTAGGCTTAGACAGAGTTGTTGCTTTATTGGCAAAAACAAACTCTATCAGAGATGTAATAGCATTCCCGAAAAACTCAAATGCAAAATGTTTGATGACGGATGCTCCTGCAATGGCAACCGAAGAACAAATGAGAGAGTTGCATTTAAGAACAACAGTAAAAGTAAATTAGTTATTTTTCAATCTTGCGGCAAATTCTTGCCGCAGGATTAAAAAAATTGTGTTAATTTTGAGAGTAAAGTTTAGGGTAAATGGAAGACGAATTAATTAAGAAGATATGGGCTGATACCCTTGTGTTATTAAAGGAAAAAATTGCGGCAATAACTCTTGAAACATGGATTATACCGTTAGTTCCTCATTCTTTTGAACAAAATTGTTTCTGCGTTTTGACAGGGCAACAGCTTGCCGTACAAATTCTTCAAAAAGAACAAAATAAAATTTCTACGGCGCTTTCTCAGATTTGCGGTCAAGAAGTTTATTTTAAAATTGTTTATGATGAAGATTTGCATAAAAAAATAGAAAAAGAAAAGCAAAAAGCAAAAAAAGAAGAAGATAAGGAATTTATTAAAAACCTTGAAAACCGCATTACAAAAGGTAAGTATGACGGTTTAAAACAAATGCGTTCCGATTGCAAATTAAATGTAAAATACACTTTTGAAAATTTTGTAGTCGGAGCAAATAATAAATTTGCTTATGCGGTTGCACAGGCAGTTGCAAAAGACCCCGGAAAACAATATAACCCTTTGTTTATATA
>CAVEOW010000053.1:0-6474 GCA_963617295.1 bacterium
AACAATCCGAAGTGGGGCGGTGGTGATGCCGGAAAAGATATAATGCTTAACAAAGTATAGTTAGATTTTTAACCCGTTTATATTATTAAATCTTGAAAAAGTTTTGTTTTTT
Source organism: bacterium (assembly GCA_963617295.1). GTDB lineage: Bacteria > Cyanobacteriota > Vampirovibrionia > Gastranaerophilales > Gastranaerophilaceae > Avigastranaerophilus. The sequence continues at coordinate 113 of CAVEOW010000053.1, forward strand.
GTGCTTGGTGTATATAGTCCTTGATAAACTCTTTTATCTATATATTTCCCGTTTTTATCACAGTGCGTTATCGGGTTAAAAATTTTATCATCCGCATTGGCTCTTAATTCAGTATCATAGAAGTTAAATCTTCTTTTTCTCTTGATACTTTCAGGAGTTTCTCCTATTAATGCAAGTTCTTCTCTATAGCGATTGTTTGCTATTTTATTTTTTAAAATCGGCATTATTATATTGGCGGCAACAATTGTATATAACACTGTTGAAGCAATCAAGAAACCTTCTTTTTCTCCGCACACATCAGAATATGCACTGCCTTTATACAGTTTATCCGTAATTGTGTCAAGCGTGCGGTGTACAGGTTTATCATCCCCTGCAAGTATTTGGTTTGTTTTATATTGCTTTATGAGTATATCAAAGTCAGTAGTCATATCTTCCAAAGTTGCTCTTGACGGTGGAATATATGGCGGTAAATTCTTTATTCTCATTCTTTTCAGAATGCTTTTAGGTAAGAGTTTATGCTCTCTTATAAATTTCTGAAAATCAACAATTTTTCTTTCTAGTCTGTATTTTAAAGGCGGTTTTGGATGTACATAATACAAGTCTTTTTGATTAACGCCGACAACGGAAGCCAATGTATTTTGCATAAAATCCTTAGTTTTATGCGTGAGAATTTCACCCTTGCAGAGCTTTTTATTTAATATATTCTTCAATACAAACGGTGGAATAATTGTCAAAGCTAAATCAAGTCCTAATTCCGTATTTTCCTGCTGCATTAAGAATTCTTTATTCTCTCTGTTGCTCTTTTTTAAACCGTTTCTTTGAGCAATGTGGCTTGAAATCGTTGATGCAGCAAAGGCAAACAACATCATTGTTGCAACGTCTTTGCCGTGAGAATAAACAAAGTTTGCAAATCCGTTAGCACCTTTTTGCAGTGCATCTTTGCTTAAAAGATGTCTGTAAATTCTGGCAAACGGAGAAGTTATTTTTTTTGTCATATCCCAAGAAGATGTCATTGTTTATCAATCTCCTTGTCCTCGGGTTTTATGATATTGAATATTTGAACAGCTTTTGAAACAATATCTTTACCCTTGTCGTATCCGTTTTGGAACCAATTTTTAATCTTAGTGCCACGTTGTTTTGTAACATCCGTTATAGAGCGAATACAACTCTTTTTGTCTTTAACAACACCGCTTATGATATCCTGCAAATCACTTGTAAGCGGAACATCTACCTTTGAATTTGAGAAGAAAATCATGAAAAATGTAGCAAAAATAACACCCAGTGTTCTGTTATACTTATCCAGTTCCATTTGAGCTATATCAGGTTTTTTCTCAAACAGAAAACTTATTTTACTCGGGAAAAAGAAACGGTTTAAAAAGTTTTTGTTTTGTTCGTTATAAATAATATATTTTTTAGTAAGAGCCATAAACAAAGAGCGGATTGTAACTCCCGTAATTCCGCCTGCTATCGCTTTTGATGCAGACTTAATTGCGGAATCAACTTTCTTGTCATCTTCGGCAAACTTCAGATCAATTAACGGTTGAAACATTAATGCTGTAGTTGCAAGAAAAAGTTTTTGTTCCGGTGCATTTATGTATTCTCCTAGAACTTTTGCGGCATCACCGACTTTATCGGGTATATACAAAGGCTTATCGGGAATACGCTTAAATGATTGACGGTATTTTATTCCGTCAATATTATTTATGGGTTTATTAATTTCCATTCTTGTCTATGATTTTCCCATGGGAGTAAAACTCAAACATTATTTTTGTTGATAATTTAAGTAAAAATGTTAATTTTTATTTACAAGAATTATATAATTGAGCAAATTTTTTCATTTTGATTTTTAATGCGAGTATTAAGGAGTTATCATGAGAATTTCTTCTATTTCGTGTGCTTTGAAAAATATTACAAGTCCTCGAAACATAAATAATAAAAATAATTCTGTAAAGAATGATTTCGAACAACAATCTGATGTTTTTGTATCTTCCGATAAAAAAACTTCTTTTAAAGGCTTATATGTTGATAAAGACATAACTTTAGGCAGGCTTTGTTCAGGGGATTTTCCGTCTGAATTTTTAAGCAAAGATTCCCTTGTTTTAAGAGAAATTGCAGCCTTATATCCCAATCAGGATTGTTTTATTATAAAAGGAAAAGACGAAATTCCTGCGTTAACTTATCGTGAAGCTCCTATTGATGTTATGAGATTTTCAGACAGTTTATCGGGGCTTTACAATATAAGTGTTGAGCCTGTTGACAACAAATACCCTGCAATCCCTTTGATTTTATATCCTGATTTACCTGAATATCAATATAAACTCCCCGGAATTAATAAAATGCTTGGTGTTACATCAAGATTTTCATATAATCCGTCATTACCTTACACGGTAAAAGTAGGTTATGACCTGCATAAAAGAGTAATGGACAAAAAAAGTCAGATTATGGGTGTTGTTGGTGAAAACGACTACATAGATTTAGGTAGCAGAACGGTTGCTGATAAAGCACATGAAAGTATTGAAGATACGGAAACTGCTGTTACAAGATATTTAATGGAAGCTGCATTTAAAACTTTAAATGATAGAGATAAAGGGGTTGAACCTGACGGCACAAATTATCCGAAACCTGAAAATAAATTAAAAAGAAACAGAAACAAAGACCTGATAACAAGTCTTGAGGACAAACCTCAAAATGTGAAAAATCCTTATTCTGTTGACATTTGTGATGATGCGGAAAGAATGTATCCGAACGACGAAGAAAATCAAAATCAAATAAACCTGCTATACGATTATATGCTGATAAATCATTTATATTTGTACAATGCTGCAATTGATAAAATGGATGGCAGAATAAGAGATTAAAAGAGAGCATACCGTAAGCCGAATTCTGTTTTAAACAATCATCTGTCTGGTACACAAGTTACCTTGTATCTCTAGCGATTTCTTAAAAGACGGCGGGTCACCTTAACCTTTTATTAAATCTTGCACCCGAACGGAGTTTACCCGGCAGATATTTCTCAATATCCCCTGTAGTCTTTTACACTACCGTTGCACCTGAACTTTATTTCTAAAGTTGTTTACTTTTCTGTGGCACTTGTCCGACGATTACTCGTGGCGGATGTTATCCGTCGTTCTGCCCTGAGGTGTTCGGACTTTCCTCATATAAGCGAACTTATACGCGATTGTTCGTATGCTCTCAATTATATTATTACATAAAATTTTTATTTTCTGAACTTTTTTGCAATATCGTCAGGTAATTTAATATTTTGCAATGACATTTGAAACTTTTTTATCTCTGCAATTTTGTCTTGTTCTTCTTGCAGATTTCTTGTCGGTATTTTTGTATTTTCAAGAGTTTTTTGGAATTCGGATTTTACTTTTTTATTTGTTATTTGATAAATAATATCGTCAACACTTGTTGCGTGCATTGAGTAGGCAGCATTTAATGATTTTAAGGAACTTCCGTACGGTAAATCATATAACCAGCAAACAGTATTAACATCTCTTTGTGATAAGTTAACAACTCCGTATTGGTGAGGAGTGTACATAATATCAGAAATATAAGGAGAATGCCCTAATCCTAAAGCGTGTCCGATTTCGTGCAAAATTGTATGGAATACTTCTTTTTCATCCATATACTGTTGATGAATAATTCCGTCTGAAATACCGATTGAAACTTCAGCGGAATACAGTCTGGAATTATTGTCAAAATTGAAATGGCAAGTTCCCAGTGATTTACGGTCAACTCTTCTCCACTCAATATTCATTTGAGATTCCATAAGTGTATTTGAACGTGTAAAAGAAAATCTTCCGCCGCTTATGCTTTCCCAGTAATTTAAAGCCTCTATTGCCATATTCATATACGCATATCTGTCGGCTTCCGTCATTGAATACCAACTGCAAGGTGCAATGTAAACAGGCAGTGGAAAGCATTCTTTCGGCCACCTGATAAGCATTCCGTTTTTTAAATTTGCGTCTAAATATGTCAGCTTTTCCATTTAGTTATTTTCTCGTTTTTCCTGTTCTTTTATGTATTCACACATTTCTTCGAGTCTGGAATCTTCCATTGCATTTATTAAATCTTGAATATTTTTAAATTTTCCGATTGCGAACCCCGTTTCCGCAAGCAAAACGCAATCATTACAAAGTCTGTATTTGCTATACGGAATTGACCCTGCTAAAGATTTTGTTTTTCCGCAGCATGAACATTCAAACATTTCATCAGCTAAAGACGGATCCTCTTCCAAATCATCAGCTTTCATTTGTGCAACTACAGCTTGCATATCCTCTATAATTTTAAGTTGTTCTTCTTTATTCATAATTATTCCTTGTTTCTATAAAATTATAACATGTATTACTCTTTGTTTACTATTTTATATTTATTGTTCGTTTTATTTTGTTTAATTTAAAATATAGTTATGAAATTACAAAGATTATCAAATATAAATACAAAACGTGATGCTTGGGTCGAGGTCAACCTTGACGCTATAGAGCATAATATTCTTGAATTAAAATCCTTTGTCAGAAAAGGTACAAAGATTTTAGCTGTAGTTAAAGCTGACGCATACGGACACGGAAGTGTTATGATAGCTCCGACACTTTTGGCTTCAGGTGTTGATTACCTTGGAGTTGCTTCTATTGATGAGGGAATGGAGCTTCGTAATAACAAATTTACTTGTCCTATACTTGTTCTTGGGGCTGCTCCTGTTTGGGCATTTGATTATGCAGCTCAAAATAACATATCCTTATCTATGTTTTTACCTGAGCATATTCAAGCTGCCGAATTAACTTATGAAAAAACAGGTCTTAAAACAAAGGCTCATATTAAATTAGATACAGGCATGAACAGAATCGGTGTTGAGAAAGAAGATGCCGTTGAATTTATAAAGAAAGTACAAAATTGCAAAGCTATTGAGCTTCAAGGTATTTTTACGCATTTTGCAAATGCTGAAAATGAAGAAAAAACCGCTCAACAACTTGATATTTGGAATTATGTTTTATCAAGAGTTGATACAAAAGGCTTATTATTGCACTGTTTTAATACGGCTGCAGCAATAGCTCAATATGATGTTGAAAAATACAATATGGTGCGTTTAGGAATAGCTATTCACGGTCTTATTCCTGATTTACCGCCTTGTACAAAGAGAATTCCGAATTTAATTCCTGCAATGAGCTTGAAAGGAAGAATAATTAACATCCATACCGCACATAAAGGCAGCGGAGTAAGCTATTCTCATACGTTTGTTGCTCCTTGTGAAACAACAGTTGCAACAATTCCGATAGGTTATGCAGACGGTGTTGACAGACGTTTATCAAATAAAATATACGGTATTTTAAATGGCAAAAAGGTAAAACAAATCGGAAATATTACAATGGATCAGATGATGTTTGACATTTCCGGTGTTGAAGCAAAAGAGGGTGATGTTATTACCTTAATCGGCACTGACGGAGATTGTACTATTTCTATAAACGAATGGGCTGAAATACTCGGGACAATTAACTATGAATTGACTTGCAGACTCAAAGCTCGTTTATCAAGAGTTTATACAAGAGAATCATAAGTCTATTTTAAAGTCTTCATTTCCGACACTTCTTATAAATTCATTCCAAGAATTATAATATTCCGCCATAGCGTTCGTGTGACTGGTCATAATAGTTCTATATGTTTCTTCCATCATAATGAGCGTTGTTAAATCTATTTTACCCTCTACATAGCTTTTTCTTGAGGACATAATTAAATCTTTTGACCCAATTAAAATCTCATCATTATAATTTTGAAGTGCGAGTTGTGCGGTAACAAATTTAGCGTAAGCTCGTCTTAAATCGTTAAAAGCTTTGTTTTTTACTGATTGATAATTTAATTCTGCTTTTTGTATTTTTAATTTTGCATTTTTTATTTTAGGACTATAGTTATAAAGCAAGGGAATATTTACAACATTTGCACTTAAATATGCACCATTTTTAAACCCCTCCCCTTCAGATTGAGAGTTATTTTGGTAGGAATAACCTGCTCCGATTTCCAAATCAGGAATTCTAGCCCTTGAAATAAGTGTGAGTTCTCTTTTTGCTGCTTCTACGTTTTGTTTTGCAGCTTTTATATCTTCTCTTCCGTCCAGTGCTTCTTCTGCAATTACATCAAAAGTCGGGAGTTTTACAAACGGTGACGGAATAAGCAGCGGCTTATAGTCATCAGTAAATTCATCTTCCATTGTGTCAAAAAGCCCGTTTTTAATGTTGATTACTTTGTTAAATTCAAACATAGCTGTTTTTGCAGCAAAATCAGCATCGTGCAATTCACTGGTCATTTGGTTAATTTCAAGTTTTGCTTGAAATACATCCATTTCTTGTTTTGTACCTGCTTTATAC
>CAVEOW010000053.1:6484-7772 GCA_963617295.1 bacterium
GCTTTATACTTTTCTTGCGTATTTACAAGAATTTTTTCAAGTATTTCTTCTTGTTCTTTAATAATGTTGTAAATAGACTTTTTAGCTAGCAAATTTGTATAGGCTTCTCTTACATCCATCCTCAAATCAAATTCAAGATAAGCAATATTATTTTTTTCTGCCTCATAAATAGCTCTTGCCAAATTTTTTCTGGCACCACGCTTTCCTACTTCAATTGTTTGAGAAGCACCCACCTGTTGAGGATTTCCTTTTCCTGCTTTCCCGAAATTTTGATAAATTCCGACAGACGGGTTTTCTAACCTGTTTGCAGCTTTAATATTATTTTTTTCAATTTGAACATTTAATCTTGCGGCTTGAATGTCAATATTTTTTTCCATTGCAATATTAACGGCTTCTTTTATTGTGATTTTATGTGTTTCTGTTATGGCACAACAAAAAGCGTTACTCATTAAAAATATTAACAGTGTAAATATAATTTTTTTCAAATTATTCTCCGGCTGGCTTTATTATATTGCAAAATCTATGTTTAGATACAATTTTTTATAAAAAATTTACTTTTTATAAAATAATAAGAGTAAAATTAACACTAATTTTTAAAAAATCCTGATTTTTGATAAAAATTTTTCAAAAAATTAAAAATTTTAGTTCGATTTTTTAAAATATGATATATAAATTTGCAAATTCTGTAAAAAAAATATGTAAAATTCAAAAAATATACAAAAATAGGATGGACAAATACTCCAAAAAGTTATATCATGTGTATATAGAAAGAGGGGTGTTATGAGAGTTTCTGCGGTTGGTTTTTTATTTCAAAATAATTTGAAAAAACAAGGCATACGAGGTAACAATTATACTTGTGTTATACATAAGGCAACACCTGACGGTAATTACACAAAAAATGTTGTAAGCTCGCCTATTATCAAACAAAATACAATGAAAGTTGTTTCTCCCGAAACTGCAAATCTTGAAGTAAGAAAATATTTAGCTTCGGTTGCAGATAATAAATCCCCTGATAAATTTATAGGTGCAACGATTAAAGACGGAATAAAGGAAACAGAAATTCATTCATTTCTCGCAGACGGGCTGTTTGCGGTAAGAACAAAAGATGAATTTGGCAAAGATCACTTCCGCATTCAAGGGAAAAAAGGTGTTCAAAAAACTTTAGCCCGTAATCTTTCTATAACTGCATAAACAATGTATAAAATTTAAGTTCTTCCTCTTATTAAGAAGACAAAGAAAAATCCGCCAGTTTTGTGACGGATTTTCTTTTAATAAAATAAACTTATTC
>CAVEOW010000054.1:0-7765 GCA_963617295.1 bacterium
CCCCATATTGTAATAGGCAATACCTTTATTTGCTTTTGCCGTTTCTTTATTATTAAACACAAACGGGATATGAATAAGAAAAGGTCTTGAATGAATTACTCTTCCGTATTCTTGTATGGCTTTGTCATAATCAGCCATTTTTTCCGCAAGGATTATACCCAAATCCATTCTGCAAACCATATAATTAGGATTATATTTTAGTGCATTTTCATAAGCATTAACGGCTTCGTAATAGTTTTCAAAACTGACATAAATATTACCAAGGTTGCAGCTAGCAATAGCATGTTCAGGATAATGTTTTAGTCCTATTCTGTAATTTTCAACCGCTGATTGATATTTCTGCTTTTTAAATGCTCTGTCGCCTTTATTTATATAATAAAACCCGATACATTTATGGTATTGTCTTATGTACCAATCCTTATAAAAATACAAAGATGCTATGAATGCAATCATAAGAATGCACAAAAACACCTTTGTAATTTTTAATTTAAGAAGTTTTATTATAAAACCCACAATATATTAACCCCTCAACTGTGAGCTATGTATCAATATTTGTAGCATATACAGCGTTGTTTTCAATGAATTCACGTCTTGGTTCAACATTATCACCCATTAAAACATCAAATAACCGATCTGCAAGCATTGCATCTTCAATATTTACTTTCAATAATGTTCTGTTAGCAGGATCCATTGTTGTTTCCCATAGTTGTTGAGGCATCATTTCCCCTAACCCTTTGAAACGTTGGATACCAACACCTTTTTTGCCTCTTTCTTCAATTATTCTTTGAAGTTCGGTAAATGATGTTACGGTTAAATCTTCACTGCCTGTATTTAAACATAATGATTTTTTCTCTTCAAACAAGAAATTTCTTATTAGAGGATAAGTATTTCTTATTCTGTGATATTCTGATGATTTAATGAAGTTTTGCGTAATAGCAACAGGTTCAATACCTTCACCAAGTTCAACTTTAATTGAATACTTACCTGTTTCAAGGTTTTGTTTTAATGATACGGTATAATCTTTTGCATCAAGAATTCCGTAGTTTTCTGCATGGTCTTTTACGTAATGTTGAAGATATTCAACAATTTTACCCATTTTGTCAACATCATCAAAATCAGCTTCCGTAATTTCAGAACGAACAAGACCTCTGATTACAACTGACGGAACAGCATTTATAATCGGACTGTTAAATGAATTATAATATCCTGACATATTCCCGATTAATGCAACAAGTTCATCATTTGCAATAACTTTATCTTTAGAATTATCGCAAAGTGTCAAACCTTGAGTTCCTCTTTCTCTTAAAGTTTTATCCAATGCTCTGTCGTCATATAAATATTCCGAGGTTTTACCGATTGTCAATTTATATAACGGCGGTTGAGCAATATATACATATCCGTTATCAATTAACGGTTTTGCATATCTGAAGAAGAATGTCAATAATAATGTTCTAATGTGTGCACCATCTACATCAGCATCAGTCATAAAGATAATTTTGTGATAACGTAACTTTTCAATATTAACATCGTCTTCATTTTTACTAATATTAATACCGATAGCTTGTATCAAAGATTGAATTTCGTTGTTGCCGTATATTTTATCCAATCTTGCACGTTCAACATTCAAAATTTTACCTCTTAAAGGCAAAATTGCTTGGAACATTCTGTTTCTGCCTTGTTTAGCACTACCACCTGCGGAATCACCCTCAACGATATATAATTCACATTTTTCGGGTTCCCTGTTTGAACAATCGGCAAGTTTACCGGGGAGTGTTGAATTTTCAAGAGCAGTTTTTCTTCTTGTTAAATCTCTTGCTTTTCTTGCGGCTTCCCTGGCTCTTTGTGCTTGTAATATTTTATCAATAATTAATTTTGCATATTTAGGGTTAAATTCAAGCCATTCTTGAAATTTTTCTCTTACAACATCATTAACCGCACTTTGAGCTTCCGTATTTCCTAATTTTTCCTTTGTCTGACCTTCAAATTGAGGTTCTCCGAGTTTAACACTAACAATAGCCGTTAAACCCTCTCTTACGTCATCACCTGTTACATTCGGATCGGAATCTTTTATAAGGTTATTTTTTCTTGCATAATCGTTTAATACACGGGTAATAGCGTTTCTGAAACCTGTTAAGTGAGTACCGCCTTGATGAGTATTAATATTGTTTGCAAAACTCAAAACAGATTCATTATATGCATCTGTATATTGCATAGCAATTTCTACCGCAATTCCGTCAACTGTTTTATCCATATAAACAGGTTTTTCAAACATTACGTTTTTGTTCTTGTTTAAGAATTCAACATAACTGCCGATACCGCCCTCATAGTGAAATTCTTCACTTGTTTCTGTTTTTGCGTCTGTAAATGTAATTTTTAAACCTTTATTTAAGAAAGCCATTTCTCTTAACCTGTTAGAAATAACTTCCCTATCCATAATTGTAGTTTCTTTAAAGATTTCAGGGTCAGGCCAGAAAGTTGATTTTGTACCTGTTTTATCTGTTTCACGAATTTGTTCAACAGGACCCGTCGGTTCCCCTCTCATATATTCTTGACGATATACATGACCGTTTCTTGAAACTTCAACAACCATTTTTTCCGATAATGCGTTTACAACCGAAGCGCCAACGCCGTGAAGACCTCCTGATACTTTATAACCGCCATCGCCAAACTTACCGCCGGCATGAAGTACCGTATGAACAATTTCAAGTGCTGATTTACCCGTTTCAGGTTTTACATCAACCGGAATACCACGACCGTCATCTTCTACGGTAACACTTTCATCTTTATTTATTGTAACTTTAATATGTTTACAAAAACCTGCCAAAGACTCATCAATTGAGTTATCAACAATTTCATATACACAGTGGTGTAAACCTCTTTGACTGGTTGAACCTATATACATCCCGGGTCTGAGTCTTACTGCTTCTAACCCTTCTAAAACTCTAATATTACTGGCATCATAATGATTTGTTTCTGTTGTCATGTCTTAACCCCATCTACTGTCCTTAATATATTTTACTATAAAAATATAATCAATGCCAAATTATTACTATATTGTAATTCATCAAACTAGTATATACGAAATAAATTTTCTGCTAAATAGTAAGTTAATCTTTTTTCAACAGCTCATATACATCAATTTCAAAATAATCAGCTAATTGTTCGATTTTATCAATGGTAATATTTATATTTGCCTTTTCTAATTTTGAAATATATGAATTATCAACACCCAAAATTAAGGATAACTCTTCTCTGCTTATCTTTTTTGATACCCTGTATTTTTCTATATTTTTAGCTAATATCTTTCTGATTTCTTGACTCATATTCCAATTATTATTTTTTTGAAGAATTATTAACAGGAATGACAGTCCATTAAAAGAGGGCAATATTATGACAAATAAAAAGATATTAATTGATTTGGATGGGGTTTTAAATGAATATGGCGACAACAAATTTGATGAAAATTTCATTCCAAACATAAAAGAAGGTGCTTTTGAATTTGTAGAAGAACTCTCAAAGAGGGCTGAACTATACTTGTTTACTACAAGAAATCAAATGCTAGCTGTAAAATGGTTAATAAATAATAAATTAGACAAATATTTTAAGGACGTTACTAATATAAAAATACCGTCTTATTTATATATTGATGATAGAACAATTTGTTTTAAAGGAGATTATAAAAAAACACTTAATGACATTAAGGAGTTTAATGTCTATTGGAGAAAGTAAACACAATTGGACTGCACAAATAATGTCGGTTGGGCATACACAAATATAATTTTCTGTTATTATCATTTATTATATTTATACGGTTGACAATAAGAACTTTAAGGGGCTATTTCTTCCTGAATGTGCTTTATTAAGCAGAGACAGTATATTAAATGGTTCGTGGGGATGTAATAGAAAATCCGAAACCTCTGATTCAGGCATTTGTTGTGCCGAATTAATCAGGAGAGACGGCTGGCAAATTAAAGAAGATTATCCTTGGTAATTTTTTGGTATTACAAAACTCTTCTCCAATTGGTAGAGAAAGGTTTGTAATCAATCATACAAGTAACCTTATACTGCACTTAATATTTGAAGCGGATATTCAAATAAAAGTTCTTCTCTTGCTATTACTCTGATATTCGGAATCATTTGAGAAAGTATTAAATAAATCAAATGTCTTATCTTCATTGGAGCAACTAAGATGATTTCTTTTTCATCAGGAGAGAATTTTTCTGCCTTTTCTTTTATATTTTTTACGACGTCCTCAATTTTAGAGCTATCTATTCTTATCACTTCATCTTTTTGATTATCTCCTAAGAAGTGATTTATGCTTTCGGCTGAAAGTTCATAAGCATAGATAGTATTATCATTTTCATTTGCAACAGATTTGCTTATTTGTCTTGAAAGTGAAACTCTTATTCTTTCTAACAGTTCTTCTTTATCGGTTTCATCGGCAAAATCATTAATTTTTTCAAAAATATAGACTATATCTTTAATTGAAACTTTTTCTTTTATCAGGTTAGTCAGAATGTATTTTAATTCTGCAACAGACATATAATCGGGAATAATATTTTCAACCAAATACAAGTTTTGATTTCCGACAATTTCAATATATCTGTTTATGTCGGAGTAGTCAAAAATATCATCAATATATCTTGTTACTGCATATTCAATTAAGCCTGAAATATAGTCATTTGCATCAAAACCTTTAGTCCAGAAGTTTTTTGCTTTTTCTTCTTCAATCCATACAATGTCAGAGCCTGTAATTACTTCTTTATCTTTGTATGAATTTTCGGGCAATTCTTCAATCTTTAATTCATTAGTAAAGAACATTGTATGCCCTAAATATGCATGAGATGTTATAACAGGAATTCCTCTTACTTTTATTGCAAACTCATTTTCATCAAGTGAGTCATCGATTTCCAGTTTGATTTTTGGAACAATGAAACCTAAATTATCTGTTATATTTTGTCTTATCAATACAATTTGAGAAAGAATATTATACTCGTTGTCGTTATCTAAAATGTCGATAAGTTCTTCCGAGATAGCAAGTGTTATTTTATGCTCCCCGAGTTTTTGTTCCATAACATCAGGTGAAATAACTTTTGCCAAATTTTTCTTTAACTCGTCTAAATCAGTCATCAGTTTTGAAATTTCATCATTCAATACAGAACGTGAATCTTCGGATGTTTCATCAATTAATGCTTTTACTTGTGCCATTCTTTGGCGTTTTTCTTTAATTTTCTTTTGAATATCAACGCATAATTCGTAAGGGTCTAATTCAGGATTAATAATTCTTTCAATTTTTGATTTAAAGTTTAATAAATCGGCATTTTCGTTAAGTTTGTCATCATCATTTTCAACTTCTTTAACAAAAATGCAGTTATACATAACTCCGTCATCAGTTTCAAGTTCTTGAAGAGAATACACTTCCCAGCCGTCAAGCGACATATCATTCAACAGTTTTTCCAATTTTTCATTATCATTGTATGGAGTTGTTTTTATTGTATATATACTTCTTGTCGGTTTATACATATTTTTTCCTTTTTTAAACGAGTCAATTAAATAATAACATTTTTATTGAAAAATTACAGTATCTTTTATTAAAAATACATACTAAATGTTATTATTTTTTTTATTTAATATTCTTTCAAAAGAATTTTTTATATCATAATAATTTGCTTCAATTGCAGATTTTTTTGCAACGCAGATTATGGAGGTATATTCATGAATGAAAGAAAAATCAGGAGATGTTAAGATTTTTCTGAAATTTTCTCTCATTAATCTTTTTATTCTGTTTCTGACAACCGCTCTTTTATGGATTTTTTTTCCGACGACAAAAGCTATTCTGGGAACAATTTTGTCATCAGTAGATTTTTTACCGAAATAAACGCAAACAATTTTATCTGATATCGCATTATTTTGTCTGTAAGTTGCGATAAATGCCGAATAGTTTTTGAGTCTGTATTTTTTTTGAAGCATGAATAAATCCGTAAAAAGAGTGAATTTTAACTTAAAAAAAGGACTGACGAGCAGTCCTTTTTGATTTATAACTAAATAAAACTAAGCTCTTTCTTTTGCCGTAATAGCTAATTCGTGGCGTCCTTTAGCACGTCTTCTGTTTAAAACTTCTCTGCCGCCTGCTGTAGCCATACGTGCTCTGAAACCGCTGACATTTTGTCTTTTTCTTTTAGTTCCTTCTAACGTACGTCTCATTTTATTTCTCCTTGAATATGTTATTTTTTGCTCTATCATGATAAATAAGACATAACTTAAAGTCAATCTCAAAAAATAAAAAGGTTAAATATTATGAACAAAATAGGATTTATCGGCGGTGGGAAAATGGCTACTGCCATCATTAAGGGAATTATCAATTCGGGTTTATATTCAAAAGATAACATTTTAGTATCCGATAAGAGTGTGGAAGCCTTAAATATTTTAAAAAATAATTATGGAGTTCAAATTACACAAGATAATTCGGAAGTTGTTAAATTCGCAGATGTTGTATTATTTGCGGTTAAACCTTTTGTTCTTAGAGATGTTTTAAATGAAATAAAAGCATTTGTTACTCCTAAGCATACAATTTTATCAATAGCTGCAGGAATTTCTATTTCTGCAATTGAAGAAATTTTAGGAAATGTTCCTGTAGTAAGAATAATGCCAAACACTCCTGCTTTGGTAAATGCAGGCATGAGTGCGGTTTGCAAGGGTAATTTTGCGGATGAAAATAATATTAAAACGGCAATTTCAATTCTAAAAAATGTTGGAGAGGTTGTTGAAACAGAAGAAAAATATATTGATATTATAACAGCAGTATCAGGAAGTTCTCCTGCATTTTATTATTATATAATCAACGAAATTGCAAGGGCAGGGGGAAAACTCGGCTTAGACTATAATACGGCATTGAAGTTATCTGCTCAAACCGCATTAGGTTCAGCTAAAATGATTATGGAGACAGGTGTCAGCCCCGAACAATTAATTATTAACGTAACAACTCCCGGAGGATGTACCGCAGTCGGGAATGATATTTTAAAAGAAAACAAAGTATCCGAAATTCTTTTTGATACAATAGAAAAAACTGCACAAAAAGCACACGAACTTGGTAAAAAATAGGTGAAAAATATGACAAAAAGAGCATTTATAAGCGTATGGAACAAGGATAAAATTGTTGAATTTGCACAAGAAATAACAGAAAAATATAATTATGAAATTGTTTCAGTCGGTTCAACTTATGATTTATTAAAAGAAAATAATATAAAAGTTGAAAAAATAAACAATGTATCCGAAGTTCTTGAAATGATTAATAATGTTGAAGCTCCTTTAGAGATTGCTGTTGTTAATTTGTATCCTTTTGAAGAAGCCGTAGAAAAACATGAAGAAGAAGCTGAGTTAGTCGATAATATCGACATAGACGGTTGTACAATATTAAGAGCAGCTGCAAAAAATAACAAACACACCTTGGCTGTTTCATCACCGGTTCAATATAAAGAAGTTCTTGCAAATTTAGAAGAACATGAAGGCAAAACTTCGTTAAAATTGAGAAGAGAATATGCTTTAAATGTTTTTGAAAAAACAATTGATTTTGATACAAAAGTTTTAAATGAGCTTTCAAATCGCTACGAAGAGGATGTCGATAATTATTTTTCAATGAATATTAAGAAAACAAAAAATTTGAGATACGGTGAAAATCCTCATCAGGAAGCAGGTTTATATATAACAAAAAACACAATTGACTATGAAATATTAAACGATAAAGAACTTTCATATAACAATATAC
>CAVEOW010000055.1:0-7734 GCA_963617295.1 bacterium
CTTTAGGAGAATTGCTATCAAAAATTTGAAGTTTATTTTCTGCTAACGTATCATCAAAAATTGCGGTAGCTTTTGTACCTCTGACAAGTAAATTAACACGTTTTTGAGGATGTATCCAACTGTCAGAGATATGAGCAATAATATTATCCTCATATTCAATCGTAACATGTGTTATATCCATAATATCATTATTATCCGTTGAAGCACCGACTGCACTGATAACTCTGACAGGTTCTTTACCTAAAATATAACTTGTCATGGAAACATCATGCGGAGCCAAGTCCCACATAACACTTCTGTCATTTTTAAAGTAGTTTATATTTAATCTGTCGCTTTGAACGTATCTTATATCACCTAAAGCACCTTCTGCAATAAGCATTTTAAGTCTGTTTACCGCAGGGTGATACATTAAAAGATGACCAACCATAAGAACCATATTATTTTTACTTGCCAAATCAGCCAAGTCTTGAGCTTCCGCAGCAACTGTTGAAATCGGTTTTTCAACATAAACATGTTTACCTGATTCAATGGCTCTTTTTACTATTTTATAGTGAGTATGGCTCGGTGTAACAACCGCAACCGCATCGATTTCAGGATTATTAAATATCTCGTTAGAGTCAGAGATAATGTTCACATCAGGATATTGCCGCATAAGATTTTTTCTGTTTTCTGCATCCAAATCGCAAACAGTATGCAACGCACCTAAATTATAAAAATTTCTTACTACGTTCTTGCCCCATATACCGCAGCCAATAACTGCAACCTTACATGACTTCATTTCTATACTCCAAAAATATCTTAAACTTATACAATTATAATACAAATGTACTCTTATATTGTAAAAAATTAGACATGAAAGGTCAAATTAAATATTTATAAAGATTAAGGAACAATTTGAATACGGTTGTCTTTTCTTACTTCAAACGGCTGATTTAAGGTCTTTATGTAAGCTATTGTAACTTTATCTTTGTCATAATCATATTTCTCAATTATGTCAGATTCGTTACGTTTTAATGAAGTCATGTTATCACCGCCGTTTACCAAAAATTCGTCGTAAACTGCCGTATAAATTTTGTTCGGGTTAGGATTATTGATATCGATAGGTGTTAAATTACCTGCTTTATCTTTTTTGTTTAACGAAAGCAAATGTCCTTGAGAATCAATTTTATATGTTAACCCGCTGACTTGTAAAATTCCGGGTTTGTGGTTGTGAGTAATTACTGATGTTGCAGCATACTTAATAGCATCAACCAAGTCTTTTTCACTCAATCTTACCTTGTACAATTTGTTTTCAAACGGGAATATACTTGAAATATCTCTTTCTGTCACGTTACCGTAGTCAACACTTCCTCTAAAGTTAGCGGAGTTAATTAATGCCAAATCAACATCCATTTGATTGGTAAGTGCATCTGCTACAAAATCACCCCATGGGTTTTCTTCAACTAAATAATCAACTGCAAGCGGGTCAACATGCTTTAACGAGCCGCAAACAGGTGATTCCCCCATTACGGAGTTTATTGCTTTTGACATTATAAGGTTAGGAGAGTATATATTTGTATCCATTACATTGTTTTGAACCGTTACTATTTGACCTTTGTCATTAAATTCCAAATTTAAAACACCGAAGTGAGTACCGTCACGTCCTGCTTGAGTAATAACAACAGGCTCACCCTCGGGCGTATAGAATAAATTTTCCCCTTCTTTTACATCTTTAATTAAATCGTGAGAGTGTCCGCCTAAGATTACATCAATACCGTTAACGGTTTGAGCAATTTTCCTTTCAAGCTCGTTTCCTGCGTGAGAAAGTAATATAATTTTATTAATACCTTGTTTTCTTAAACCGTCAACTTCTTCTTGGAGTTCTTTTAATGTTTGAGTTTCATCATCAACGGTAATTCCTTCTAAATTTGATTTTTTCTTTAATCTGTAGTTGATATCAGGTGGTTGAATACCGATTAAACCATATTTTTCACCATTTTTACCTTGCATTATTGTTGAACGTTTAACTTTTGTTGATAAATCAGATGGGGATTGAGGGAAGTTTAAGTTCATGCCAAGTATATTTGTTTTCGAATTTTTAAGTAATTGACCGCAGACAGAAGCAGTTACATCAAATTCGTGATTTCCCAATGTTTCGGCATCTATTTGGGCAATATTTAAGAATGAAACTGCAGCAATATTTCTTTTTTCGTTAGAGCCTATAAATGTATCTCCGGAGCAAAATTTAAAGAAATCGCTACCTTTATTGGCTGCTATAACTTTTGCATGTTCTGAAGCCGAATGAAGTCTTTCCATTTTGGGAATTTGACCGTGTAAGTCATTTATATAAAAGATTGATGTTTTTGCGTTTCCCTTAAATGATAAATTGTTATTAATTGCTGATATGTTCATACTTTTAACCTAAAAAACATCTATACACTTATACACTTGTCTTAACAATCAAGATATATTTTTTTGCCGATTTTCGGATTAATATTACATAAAATTAACAAATATTCTTTAAATCAGCAACGGTAGTAATTTTAATATTGTCATATTCACCCTCTGTAATAGAAACAGGTATTTTTTCCTGTTCACAAAGAAGGGAGTCATCGGTATAATTGCAACCTTTATACTTTTTGTGCAATTCATATATAAGTTTATACTCAAAGGTTTGCGGAGTTTGTGCATTCCAAAGAGTTTTTCTGTCAGGTGTTGAAACAATATTTCCGTTTTCATCCGCAATTTTTACGGTATCAATTGTTTTTACCGCAACAACAGTTGCCTTTGTTTTTTCTGCATTTTCGATTGATTTTGCTATCGTTTCAAATTTAATAAAAGGTCTTGCCCCATCGTGAATTAATACATATTCACAATTTGTACATGCTTTTAATCCGTTAAAAACAGACTCTTGCCTTGTAGTTCCGCCCTCAACAATTTTAACTTTTGCAGATTTAAACATGCTTTCCAGTTCTTTAATTATGGATATATTAGCAGCTACAATAATTTCATCAATAAAATCCAATGATAAAAATTTATTTACGGTCGTTTCGATTACGGATACTCCGTTAATTTTGTACAACAGCTTATTTCCGTCCGTAAATCGGGAAGAGGAACCGCCTGCCGTAATTACTGCACTAATCATCTAACTTAACTCCGAAATGATTAAAAGATTTTTCTTCAAAGTTTTCAGATGAAATTTTCTCTGACCCACGCTTATGTTTTACGGTTACGGTCGGAAAATTATCTTTATTTAAAACTTTACCGATACATTTAAAATTATCGAAATTTAACTTTGAATATGTTTCTTCATCAACACACATAACAAGTTCATAGTCTTCTCCGCCCCACAATACAAGGTCATCGATAGAAAGATTATTTCTTTTTGCAAAGTCAACAACTTCCTGTTTAACCGGAATTTTATCAAAATCAACTTCAATTGAATGCTTACTGCTTAGTGAAATTTTATATAAAGCATCGGCTAATCCGTCAGAAGTATCCATAACCGCAATATCAGAAGTTAATATATTGGCAGTTTCAAGTGATTCATTTACTCTCGGAGTCGGATTCAGATGTGCATTTTTAATATCATCTTCTACATATAAGAAATTTTGAAGTGCATATAAGCCTGCTCCGCTTGCACCAAAATTTCCTGTTACAACAATATAGTTATCGTTTTTTGCTTTATTTCTGCCCGTTAAAAAATCAGAAACTTTCTTTCCGATTGCACAAACGGAAATTGTAATTTTTTCAGATGAAGTAATATCTCCGCCGATAACTTTTACACCAAATTCACGGCAAACATCATTTACCCCTCTATAAAAATTTTCAACGAAAGAATTTTTTATCATTTTAGGCATAGAAAGCGAAATCGTAATATATAAAGGTTTAGCAAATGCAGCAGCCAAATCACTTAAATTTACACTAACAGACTTTCGTCCGAGTAAATAAGCATTTGTCGTATATGTTGAAAAATGCACATCCTCAACAAGAGTATCTTGAGTTACAAATAACCCGAACTCATCAAGATAAGCACAATCATTACCTATAAAAGAGCTGTCATCTAATGTTTCAGCTATTATTTTTAAAAAATCCAATTCTTTCATACACAAATTTTAACATTAAAAATTATTTTGTTAAATATAATTTATAATTGGTTTAAAAATAGTTGTGAGCATGTAAAATAATTATTAGTGAAGTTTGCGTTAGAAACATTAATAAACTGCGAGGCAAAATGATAAATATCGATTATCGTAATATTAAGTCTGAAATCGTCGGGGAAGAGAACGGTTTAAACATTGAGAATGAGTTTAACAAATACAAAGAAACCATTCACAGAATAATAACAGACTTAAATTCAAACAAAGATAAACCCGGATACAATCTTCAGTGGATGAATTTGGGTTATAACGAAGAAACCATTTGGTATGTTAAAGAATTTGCCGCTATGGTTGAAAATCGATTTGATAACATTTTAATTCTCGGCATGGGCGGTTCCGCTTTAGGGGGGAAAGCAGTATGTGAGGCATTGCTTCCGCCTTACTGGAATTTTTTAACAAAAGAGCAAAGAAATAATTACCCCAGAGTTTTCTTTTTAGATAATATTGACCCTGACCAAATGAATGCACTCTTCAAAATTCTTGATTTGAAAAAGACGCTTGTAAACGTAATTACAAAATCAGGTTCAACTGCGGAAGTCATGGCTCAATTTATGGTTGTAAAAGACTTAATGGAAAAAGAATTAGGCGATGACTACAGAAAAAATATAATTGCCACAACCGATAAAAACATGGGAATTTTAAAACAGCTTTCAGACCAAGAGGGTTATAAAACATTCTACATTCCTGATGACGTAAGCGGCAGATTTTCCGTATTTTCATCTGTCAGGTTATTACCGTTTGCACTTGTCGGTATTGATATTGAAGAAATCACTCAAGGTATTAAAGATATGGATTTAGCCTTGAAGAATACAGATATAAATTTCAATATAGCAGCACAAAATGCACTGATTCATTACTTAATGGATACGGAAAAAGGCAAAAAAATCTCTGTAATGATGCCTTATTCAAACAGACTCCGTTTTGTAGCGGACTGGTATTGCCAATTATGGGCAGAATCTCTCGGAAAAGAAAGAGATAAGAATAATAACGTTATTAATTGCGGACAAACTCCCATTAAAGCATTAGGAGTCAGCGACCAACACTCTCAAATTCAACTTTATAACGAGGGTCCGAATAACAAAATTATCAGCTTTTTAAGAGTAAAAGAATTTGATACGGAGCTTGAAATTCCTAATATATTTGAATACACGGGAATAAGCTATTTAGGCGGAAAATCAATTAACAAGTTATTTAATGCGGAAGCTGATTCAACAAAAGCCTCTTTAATTGATTACAAACGACCAAATCTTACAATCACAATACCAAAAATTACACCTTACTACTTAGGTCAACTTTTATACATGTTTGAAATTCAAACAGCAATTGCAGGAGCTCTTTATAACATTGACGCATTCGACCAACCGGGAGTTGAGCAATCAAAAAATTACACCTACGCTCTAATGGGAAGAATCGGTTACGAAGATTCAGCTAATGAACTTAAAGAAAAGTTTCTTGATACTGCAATTTCTTAATATTTTGTTCAAAATAAATGCCTGTATGGTAAAATATTCGTATGGGCAGAATAACAGAAAAAGTATTGGGATATGATGTTGACTTACTGACTTTTGATGAGGCAGTATATGTTACGCTTCATAATATGCAGACAGATAAAGGTATGCACATTATTACCATTAACCCTGAAATAATAGAAAATGCACCTAAGAATAAAGAGCTTTCAAGGATAATAAAATATGCTGACTTGGTTATTCCTGACGGGGTCGGAATTAAACTGGCATTACTTTTTAAAGGAATTAATCAAGAGCAGGTCAGAGGGATTGATTTTGCAAAGGCACTTATTGAAGAATGCAACGATAACCACTTTGAAATCGGACTAATCGGTTCAACTCAAAATGTAATTGAAACTACCGCAAAAAGGCTTTCCAATGAGTTTAATGACCTAAGAATAGCTTATTTCAGAAACGGGTTTTTTACTCAAAATCAAGAAAATGACATAATAAAAGAACTGGCAAGAGAAGAGCCTAAACTGCTATTGGTTGCACTTGGTTCTCCAAAACAAGAACTTTTTATAAATAAATGCAGAGAAAAACTTCCGAATACTGTCTTTATCGGTGTAGGAGGCACTTTTGACGTTTGGGCGGGAGCAGTAAAAAGAGCACCGGAGTTCTTCCGAATTACAGGTACGGAATGGTTATACAGAGCTGTAACTCAACCCAAAAGACTTAAAAGAATTATTTTAACACTGCCTGTATTTTTTATAAAATCTTTATTAGACGGGATTAAGTTTAGATTTACTAAAAAGGGAAAATAATGAATAATCTTACACAAACGGAAATTGAAGAAATTAAGAATACGTCTAAAAAATTAAGACGTGAAATTTTAATGATGATTCATAACTCAAAATCGGGTCATCCGGGTGGTTCTTTATCTTGCATTGATATTTTAAATGTACTTTTCACAAAATGCATGAAAATTTGTCCTGAAGGAGAAAAAAACCCTAATTTTAAAACTCGTGACAGATTCATACTTTCAAAAGGTCATGCTTCTGCGGCTTTATATTCAATTCTGGCTCACTGTGGATATTTTGACGAAAAAGAATTAATGACATTCAGAAAGTTTGGTTCAAAATTGCAAGGACACCCTTGCTGCCACAAAGTTAACGGGGTAGAAATTTCAACGGGTTCATTGGGACAAGGTCTTTCAATCGGCTGCGGTATGGCATTAGGACTTCGTTTAGACAACATAAATTCTAAAGTTTACGTTTACATGGGTGACGGAGAAACCGAAGAAGGCAGCGTTTGGGAAGCTGTTATGAATGCTGCACACAACAAGTTAAACAACATAATAGCCTTTGTTGACAGAAACAGACTCCAAATTGACGGTTGTACGGAAGATGTAAAATCAGTCGGCGACTTAAATGCAAAATTTCAAGCGTTTGGCTGGAATACGCTTGAAACAGACGGTCATGACATCGAACAAATTTTTAATGCCGTTCAACAAGCTCAAAACAGCGACAAACCTATTGTTATAATTGCAAAAACAGTTAAAGGTAAAGGTGTTTCATTCATGGAAAACCAAGCAGGTTGGCACGGTAAAGCTCCAAGCGATGAAGAACTCAAAAAAGCGTTAGAAGAATTAAAGTAGGATAATTATGGAAAGAGAATATAAATCGGTAAGAAGTGCTTATGGGAAAGCGTTAGCTGAATTAGGCAGAGAAAATAAAGACATAGTTGTTTTAGATGCGGATTTATCCTGCTCAACTCAAACTAAAATCTTCGCAAAAGAATTTCCCGAAAGATTTTTTGATGTAGGTATTGCAGAACAAGATTTAATGACAACTGCTGCAGGCTTGGCTTGTACGGGTAAAATTCCGTTTGTTTCAACTTTTGCGGTATTTGCAGCAGGCAGAGCATGGGAACAAATCAGAAACACAATCTGCTATTCAAATTTAAACGTAAAAATCGGTGCAACACATGGCGGTATCACGGTAGGAGAGGATGGGGCAAGTCACCAAGCTCTTGAAGATATTTCTTTGATGAGAAGTATTCCGAATATGATGGTTATTGTGCCTGCTGACGAAAAAGAAACAATGGCAGCAGTAAAATTTGCAGCCGAACACAAAGGTCCTGTTTATGTA
>CAVEOW010000056.1:0-7660 GCA_963617295.1 bacterium
AATTTCTCTGTGTTTTGGAGCAAAAACAGCAGCTAAAAGAATATATACAGGAAATTTTGCACTGCAAGAGAAAAAAGGAATAAGAAAATACAAAAGAAGTTTTTCTTTAAAAATCTTTGTGTCAAAATACACGCAAGCACAACATCCAAATCCGCTCAACAAAGCATATATATCAGAGGAAGAAACTCCGGTAAATTTAAAGATAATCTTCGTTGCATTTGCAACATTTTTTAAATATCCGCACTCTTTCATTACATTTAAAATGAAAAACCAAACAACAATATATGGCAAAACATAAAAAAAGACTGCTACAGACTTAAATATGCCGTAAAACACAAATGATTTCATTACTTCCGACATATTTTGAACTGCATTTATTCCATATAAAAAATCAAAAAGGTTATTAATAAATATTTTTACTAACTTATAAAGATAAAATCCTAAAAAGTTGAAATCAAAATACAAAAGTATAAATATCACAAACGGAAAAGACAAAAATATAAAAACTTTACGTAAAATATCTTTATTAATGATATTCAAAATCTTTTCCTTTAACATAACAAAACTATTTTAACATAGAATAAAGGAAAACCATTCAGATAAATCAACATTTAAAAAAATTTTATTGTATGATAAAATAACAGTTGCAGGCAAACAAGGAATATATTATATATGATTAATTTTCTCGGACTTTGCGTCTTAAATTTGATAAAAACAATAAAATATATTCTTGGCGGAAATGCAAAAATGCGTTCCATTCTTTCAACCGCAGCAATGATTAGTTACGATTCTCTTCCGATTGCATTGAGCATTGTATTTATTGCAGCCGTTGTAATTGCACTGCAAGTTTCAAAACAATTTCTTATGAGCGGAGCTGAAAGCTATGTCGGAGGTTTTCTTGCCGTTGCATTAATCAGAGAGCTTGCTCCCGGGTTTGCGGCACTCGCAATCAGTGCAAGAGCTGGTACTGCAATCAGTGCTGAAATAGCAAACATGAAAGTTACATCACAAGTTGATGCGATAAAGACATTAAAAGTTGACCCCGTCGGGTACTATTTTGCCCCAAGAATAATCTCAGGAGCATTCACAGTTCCAATGGTTGTTATATTAGCCGAATTATTCGGCGTACTTGGCGGGATGATTATTTCTTACTACACAATTGATTTACATCCAAACCGTTATATGACGTCAGTTTGGCAATGGATAAACACCAGAGATTTATATATAAGCGTATTTAACGGATTTATATTCGGTATTATCATTCCGCTTATTTGTGCAACACAAGGTTATGAAACAGAGGGCGGAGCTAAAGGCGTAGGTATTTCCACAACAAAAGCCGCCATCAATGCTACTGTTTTCTTATTAATGGCGGATTTGATTATTACTATGTTATTTTATACTAACTTTAATTAACGTTAATACCTGCAAGTCTTCTTAATTCATCAGGTCTTTGTGATTTTAACAAAGCATCTTCCGCAGTTACAAGACCTTTTTTATACAGTTCACTTAATGCCATTTCAAGTGTTTGCATACCTTGACCTGCACCTGTTTGAATAGATGAATAAATCTGTGCTGATTTACCTTCTCTAATCATGTTTGATATAGCGTTGTTTTTAACCAAAATTTCTTGAGCCATAACTCTACCTTTTTTGGTTTTATCAGGTTGAAGTTTTGGCAATAAGGTTTGTGCAAATACAGCTTCCAAACAACCGCCTAATTGAACTCTGATTTGTTGTTGCTGACCTTCGGGGAATACGTCAATAATACGGTCAATAGTTTGAGCTGCTGACGAGGTGTGCAAAGTACCGAATACTAAGTGACCTGTTTCAGCGGCAGTCAACGCCAAACCAATAGTTTCGATATCACGCATTTCGCCGACCAGAATAATATCAGGATCTTCTCTTAATGCTGATTTAAGTGCGTTTGCAAATGACCTTGTATCTTGTCCGAGTTCTCTTTGGTGAATTACACTTTTCTTAGACTTGTGAACAAATTCGATAGGATCCTCAACCGTTAAAATATGTTCGCTTCTTGTTTCATTAATATAGTCAATCATTGCGGCAAGCGTTGTAGATTTACCCGAACCTGTAGGACCTGTTACTAAAATCAATCCTCTTGGTCTTTCGGTAATTGTCCTTACTACATCAGGCAACCCTAATGTATCAAAGTTCGGAATGGTACTGGTAATCGTTCTGAATGCTGCAGCATAAGTACCTTTGTTTTTATATACGTTAACCCTGAAACGACCCAACCCTTCAATACCGTAAGACATATCAAGTTCCCAGTTTTGTTCAAGCGTTCTTCTTTGTTCGTTGTTCAACATCGGGAACAATAAATCTTCAATACTTTCCGGAGTAAATGCGTTATATTTTGTTCTGAGCAAGTTACCGTCAACTCTTATTACAGGCGGTAAACCTACAGATAAGTGTAAGTCGCTGGCTCTATATGCAACTACTTCTTTTAATAAATCATCTATAATCATACTAACCTCATTTTTTCATATAATATGAGAACATGATACCTTTTTATTTTATTTTGTACAAGTCTTTTGCAATCTGATTTTTTGCCAAACATAGTATATTGGCACTCCCGTAGCTATAATAAGCAGAGTTTTCATTGAATTTGCGAACTTATGAACAGTCAAAGCATATAAGATATATGAGCCGACCGTAATGAAAAATATTGCATATATACTATTAATTTTATTTTTAATTGTTTCTTTGTTTTTTATTCTGTAAACAAAAATTCCGATAGCAGTTAATACATAGAATATTAATGCCGCATAAATAACATAATCAAGTAATTCACTGTAATTTCCGCAGAAAATTATAAATACGCTTGCCCAAAGACATTGCAATACAAGTGAGTTTACGGGAGTTTTTGTTTTATCATCAACTTTTGCAAGTTTTGAGAATAATAAGTTATCTTTTGCCATTTGATAATATACTCTTGCACCTGTCATAATTAATCCGTTTGCACTGCCGCAAGCAGAAATCATAATAATAAGAGCAATTATAATTTCACCTAAAGCACCTGTTATGTTTTGCATTAAAACTACGGCAACAATATCCTCGGGAGCAGTTTTAATTTGTTCTATCGGTATTGAAAATACATAAAGAAAATTGATTAAAAGATACAATACCATTACTATAATTACGCCCCAAAACAGAGCCAGAGGAATATTTTTTTCGGGTTCTTTAACTTCGGCGGAAATAAAAGTGATATTATTCCACGTTACCATTGCAAAAATAGCTCCGACCGTAGCAGCCGATATAATTTCAATATTTGCAAAGTTAAAATCGGAGAAGGATAATGTATTCACAAAATTTGCACTTATAACATCATAGTTGCAACCGAAAAATATACCAAAAACTATTATCCCTACAATTGATAATACCTTTGTAACCGTAAATATATTTTGTGTTAAAACCCCGTATTTTATACCTCTTGAATTAATGTACGTCAAAACAATACAAACAAGAAAAGCACACAACTGTTGAGTTGAAACCTTAAAACTTGCAAAATTAATCAAAAAATTATCAGAACTTATAAAAGGGATGAGTATTCCTAAGAATTTGCCTACCGCAATACAAACAGCAGCAATTGTAGCAGTTTGTATCACAAGTAATAATGACCACCCGTATAGAAAGGCGGTAAGGTCATTAAACATTTTCTTTAAGAAAATATATTGTCCGCCGTCTTCTTTAATGTTCAAGACAGGTTCAGCATAGGCAATTGCACCTGATAATGAAAATAATCCCGCAATAATCCAAACTAAAATCAAAAACCAAGCATTGTTAACCATTCTTGCAATATCAGCAGATACAATGAATATTCCGCACCCGACCATAGAGCCGACAACTACGGAAATAGAATCTTTTAAATTTAATGTTCTCTTTAATTCATTGCTCATCTTATATAACCACGCTTAATTCAAACTAATGATTTATTAAGTTTCAAACTTGCTTTACAAGCATAGTTTAAACAGACTTTTTATACAAGTTTAGAACACTGTTTAGGTTTAAACATGTTAAGAAATAAAAAAGAAAAGCGGTAGTTTAACCGCTACCGCTTTATATGTGTTTTCAGGTATTTTTCATTTATTGTTCAGTTGATTTTAGTATGTATTCCGTCCATTTTGCATTATCAAATTTGTTAAACGGAACATTTTTTGCAGGTGACTTTTTTAAAAGGTCTATAATCTGATTCGGACATCTTTCACCCTTTGCCGCTTCTGTTAAAAATTGTTGATAAATACCGTCAGGCAAATACTCTTTCAATCTGCTTAATGTTCTTTGGAATACCGGCATTCTTGAATTTACATTCTTTGCTTCTATTTTATCCATATCAGTAGTTAAGAAGAAAGCAAATTCTACATCCGAGAAATCGGCTATTACAGATTTTCTGCTGCCCAATTCATTTAAGTATTTTGTATTTTTCTCAATAGCTGTTTTATTTGATTTTTCAGTAAATACATCTTTAACACGCTCCATTTTTTCAGCGTACGTCGGAATCATAACTTTTTCATGGACGATATCAAAAGAATGCTCTTTTTTACCTGTTATAACATCCATTAAAAGTTGGTCATATTCTTCTCTGGGGATTAAAGTTTTCTTTTCTTCAAGATATCTCTTTATATCAGCACCTTGATTTTTGTCATTTCTGCTTAAAAGTATATAAGCGGTTTCAGGTGGAGTGTATAATGCCAGTTCTCCTGATTTATAGGTATTATTAATATATTGAACATTATCTTTCGGAACATTTTTTAAATCATCGCCTCTTTCAACGATAACATCAAACAATGATTTACCTTCTTCAACCATATAGTTTCTAAATAAATCATTTACCCCCGGAAGCAAACCTTCCGTCATTTTTCTTGCCCAAAAGTTATCAACTCTGCCTGTTTTCATGTCAATATTGAGGTAATTCCAAGGACTTTTAACATGTGCGGAAGAGTACTTTAAATCTCTATCCGTCATAAACTTTCGCTTTCCTGCGAAAGAAGTTGTACTTACAAAGCTGTCATTTATGTCATTATTTTTTAACGCTGAATGATTATTAGTTTTATTAATATTACTTGTTACAAAAAAAGATATCGGATTAATTTTCATAATTCTTACCACCTTAATTATTCTTACAATACACAGAAAACAAGAGGAATTTTATAATTTACAAAATCAGTTTATAAGTTAACATTTCTTATTAATTAAAATAGGTCAAAAATTTGTAATTTTAGCATGTTCAAGGTACGATAAGAATAGGTAGTTATAAAGAATTATAGTTGGAATCATAGGAGGATTCAGTAAAATGTCAAAGAAAACTATAACAGTTGACGGTAACTACGCTGCAGCACACATTGCGTATGCATTAAGCGAAGTATCGGCAATTTACCCTATCACTCCTTCATCTACTATGGGTGAATGGGTTGATGAATGGGCATCTCAACACAAGAAAAATATCTGGGGCAAGGAAGTCCTTGTTGCAGAAATGCAATCAGAAGCAGGTGCAGCAGGTGCTGTACACGGTTCATTAGCAGCAGGTTCTTTAACCTCTACTTATACAGCTTCTCAGGGTTTATTATTAATGATTCCTGTTATGCACAAAGCAGCAGGTGAAATGTTACCTCACGTTATTCACGTTTCAGCTCGTGCATTAGCAGCTCAATCATTAGCTATTTTCGGCGACCATACAGACGTTATGGGTTGCCGTAACACAGGCTATGCAATGTTGGCAGCTAACAGCGTTCAAGAAGAAATGGATATGGCTTTAGTAGCTCACTTATCAACATACAAAGCAAAAGTTCCGTTCTTACAATTCTTCGATGGTTTCAGAACTTCTCACGAAGTACACAAAATTGAAGAAATTTCTTACGAAGAAATAGCAAGTTTAGTTGAACCTAAATACATTGAAGAATTCAGAGCAAGAGCATTACGTCCCGAAGCTCCGATTTGTAAAGTTGGTGCTCAAAATACAGACGTATATTTCCAAGGTCGTGAAACAGTTAATAAATACTATGATGCTGTTCCTGACATCGTTCAAGAATATATGGATAAAGTTGCTAAAATTACAGGCAGACAATATCATCCGTTTGATTACGTCGGCGCACCTGATGCAACAGATGTTATCGTTGCTATAGGTTCAAGCTGCGAAACTATTGAAGAAACAATCGAATACTTGAATACAAACAAAGGAACTAAATACGGTTTAGTTAAAGTCAGATTATACAGACCGTTCGATACAAAGAGATTCAATGCTGCTCTTCCTAAATCAGTAAAACGTATTGCAGTAATAGACAGAACAAAAGAACCCGGTTCAATCGGTGAACCTTTATACTTAGATGTAGTTGCAGCTTTAGAAAACAAAGATATCAGAGTTATCGGCGGACGTTACGGTTTATCTTCTAAAGAATTTACTCCGTCAATGGTTTACGCTATTTACAAACATTCTGAAAACAACGGTTTCCACGGATTTACAGTCGGTATCGAAGATGATGTTACAAACAAATCATTAAAAGTAACAGAACACATCGTTACAGAACCTGCCGGAACTACAAACTGTATGTTCTGGGGCTTAGGTTCAGACGGTACGGTTGGTGCTAACAAAAACTCAATTAAAATTATCGGTCAATATACAAACAAAGATGCTCAAGCATACTTTGCTTATGACTCTAAAAAATCATTTGGTGTAACTGTTTCTCACTTGAGATTCGGTGATAAACACATCAAATCAACATACTTAATTACCGCTCCTGATTTCGTATCTTGCTCAGCTCACGCTTATATCGGCAGATATGATTTATTAAAAGGTATCAAAGAAGGCGGTACTTTCTTGTTAAATTCTCCTTACACTAAGGAAGAAGCTTTTGAACACTTAACAAAAGATATGCAAGAAACTATCATCAACAAGAAAATTAAATTCTATAACGTTGACGCTGAAAAATTGATTAAAGAACAACCCGGCTTAAGAGGTAAAGGTGCTAATACAGTAATGATGGTAGCTTACTTCAAAGTTTCAGGTATCATTCCTTTTGAACAAGCATTAGAAGGTATGAGAGAAATGACAAAGAAAACCTTTAAGAAAAAAGGCGACGATGTTGTTAACATGAACTTAGCTTTAATCGACGCAGCTGTTAACGCTTGTGAAGAAGTTAAAGTTCCTGCTTCATTAGATGGTGTTTGCCACGCAGATAACGTTAAATTAATCTCTGATGATGCTGATGAATTTGCAAAGAAAATCATTGAACCTTCAATGAGACAAAAAGGTGATGATATCCCTGTTTCTGCAATGAGCGTTGACGGTACAATCCCGACAGGCACAGCTTGCTTAGAAAAAAGAGGTATCGCTCCAAGAGTTCCTCACTGGAACAGTGAAGCATGTATCCAATGTGGTATTTGTGCAAGTGCTTGCCCTCACGCAGCTATCAGAACAAAATTATTTGAAGCTGATACATTAAAGAATGCACCTGCTTCATTTAATGCAATTGACGCAAAACCAAACGCAAACGGTGAAAAATTCAAAGTTCAAGTTTATTGTAATGACTGTACAGGTTGCGGTGTTTGCTTAGATCAATGTCCTGCAAACAAAAACCCTGAAAAACAAGCATTAACTTGGTCTTCAATTGAAAAAGAAGAAGAAGCATGCGAAATGGTTAACGAAAAAT
>CAVEOW010000057.1:0-2303 GCA_963617295.1 bacterium
ATCGTGAAAATTCTTCAATTGTACCATCTTTCAATTTTGTATGACCATTATTCCAGCAACCTTTTGTATTATAGCAAACCTTAGTTGTAGAAAGATTTGGTTTAAGGTATGAATTGAACCAATCTTTCATATAAGTATTATTTTCGTCCTCTACTGAAAAATCCATTTTGGCACCCATTGCCTGTGCCATTGTCATAGCATTTGCTATAATTGTATAGCACTTTTTAACTCTTGCACTTCTTTCTGACTCTCTGTACTCTGCAACAATGGACGGAACGGTAATGGCTGCTATAACCCCAATAATAACAAGGATAATTAATACCTCACTAAGAGTAAAAGCCTTTAGTCTGTAGGGGGGGGGTAAATTTAGGTATTTATATTGCCCAAAATCAGCAACTCAATGGGGTTGGACTAATGGAGAAAAACTTGTTCCATATAAGCCCGTATCAATAACAACCAGAGAACAAGCACTCCAAAAATGCAGACAGGATAAGGCATATTGCTCTGCATTATTGTCTTTTGATGATTGGGAATTTAAAGAAGATTATCCATATCATATTTAAGGTATTTTTGTAAAGAAAAGTTTCTTTTTCTCCAAAAAGCATCAAAAAAATCTTATTATGTGTTTTATTTAAAATATAAAATATGAAAGAAGGAAATATATGAAAATTAATTCTGTAAATGCGGTCAATGCTAATAATATTAATAAGCCGGCAAAAAAAGGTAAAAAAATAGGTACTTTAGTAGGTGCAGGCGTTGGAACTGCGGTTTCAGTACATGGATTTCGTGATGCTTTAGCTCGTAATCCGCTGAAAGAATCTAACCCTAAAGCTGCATTGTTAATTACTGCCGCAGGAGCTGCATTAGCTATTGCCATAACAACCATAGCAGGACGTATTTCAGGTGCAATAACAGATAAAATGTCAGGGGTAATAACTGATAAAATTGCAGCAAAAAAAGCTAACACTGAAAATATTCAAAAATAAATTTTATATTTTTAATAACAAAAACTCTAAACTCAAAATCAAGTTTAGAGTTTTTTATTGCTCATTTTTTCCACTTTAATTTTATTTAAGTTTGACCTGAATATAAATTGTAGTTATTCTTCGTTTTAATTGTATTGTCAAAATTTTCGTGTTAATATAAGATTATAATATATGTGTCCGGAGTAAAATTAGTATGTCAAAGAGTGTTAAATTGTTTGATGACGTAAATTATAGTCATTATAATTCCGTATATGAGCTTATGGACTATTGTATGTCACGTTGGGATGACTTAGATGCCATCACGGATGAATATTCAAAAGTAAAATTAACATATTCTCAATTGAGAAATGAAATAGACTTATTTGCAAGAGGACTTCAATCTCTTGGAGTCAAAAAAGGTGATTATATTGGTTTATTTTCGGAAAACAACGGAAGATGGCCGGTCGTCGATATGGGCATTTTAAAATGCGGTGCAATTGATGTAGTAAGAGGTTCAACCGCCCCCATTGATGAGCTTTGTTACATTACAATGCACGCTGATTGCAGAATTGCAGTACTCCAAAACGATAAACTACTTGAAAATATGAAACCTCACCTAAAAGAGCTTGATTATGCCTGTATTATTTTAATGTTTTCAGAAAAAGACGTTGATTTAGGTGATATAAAAACCCCTATTTATAAATATGAAGAGATTTTAGAACAAGGCAGAAATACAAAGTTTGTTTCGGTCGAAATAAATAGAGATGACGTATTTACTGTTTTATATACATCAGGAACAACAGGCTTACCTAAAGGGGTAATGCTTCAAAATAAAAGCTATATTCATCAAATTAAATATGCACATACCGCAATTCAATCTCCGCCGGGGGAAAACACATTGGAAATTCTTCCAATCTGGCACGCATTTGAAAGAATTGCATACTATTACCTTTTATCAAGAGGCTGTCATTTGCACTATACAACACTTGCAGGGTTTAAAACCGATTTAACAAAGTATAATGTAGGAATTATGATGTCTGTTCCCCGTATTTGGGAATCCATACGAGTCGGAATTTATAAAAAACTCCAACAAACCTCGCCTTTTTTGTACAATTTATTTGATTTTGCCGTTAAATTGAGTATAAAATACAAAACACACAAAATGTACGGGGAAAGAAGAATTACAAACAAGTGGAATTATCATACGCTTTCAACAATAAAGCACAAAATAATTCGCTCTTTTTTAAAACCGTTCCATGTGCTGTTTGTAAATACGCTTTATAAAAAAGTCAAAAAGGCAGCAGGATTAAATTTTAGGGTTACAATCTCGGGCGGTGG
>CAVEOW010000057.1:2313-7558 GCA_963617295.1 bacterium
ACCGGTACTAACCGTAAGAAAAGTAACAGACAAGAATTTCTTAGGTTGCGTTGGGGATCCGTTTGGTGAAATGGAAATAAAAATTGTTGACCCTCAAACACACAAAGAACTTGGAGTTTTTACCCAAGGGCTTGTCATGGCAAGAGGACCTCAAATAATGAAAGGTTACTTGAAAGATGAAAAAGCAACGGAAGCGGTTATTGATAAAAACGGTTGGTTTAATACAGGAGATTTAGGTTGGCTGACAAAGGATAATAATCTTGTGTTGGTTGGCAGATTAAAAGAAACAATTGTTTTATCAAGCGGTGAAAATGTTGAACCTATTCCGATAGAAGAAGCGTGTTTAATGAGTCCTTATATAGAACAAATAGTCCTTGTAGGACAAGATAAATCAGGAATTGGGGCATTAGTAGTTCCGTCTAAAGAAGCACTTGAAAAGTGCGGAATAAAAATGAGTGATATTTCAGATTACAAAGACTCTTTAATTGATAATACGGCACTTCAAGAATTAATAAAAAAGGAAATCAATGCAAATATTGTTAATAAACCGCAACTGAAACCGTTTGAAAAAATAAAACAATTTATGGTATTAGCAAAGGGCTTTAGTGTTGAAAACGGACTGCTAAGTGCAACTCAAAAAATCAAGAGAAATAAGGTTTTTGAAAAATATCGTAAACAAATAGAAAAAATGTATAATAAATAATAAAAATACCGCCATTTTATCGGCGGTATTTTTTTGTCTATAACAATATATCTTTAAAATTAATTTAGAATTTAAAATCTCTTTCTCCGTGAGTGATTTTATCTAAATTTTCAATTACTACTCGTTTACGCTCGTTATCGGTAATTTTTTCAAGTTCTTTTGTAATTAACTTTTCACCTGTTTCTTTTGTTTTTGAAGAAGCGTAGTCAACCAAATACTCTTTGAGTGTCATAATTGCGTTTGGATGACAGAAATTATGAATTTGTTCATTCTTGCAAATAGACATAAATCTTTCACCTGTTCTGTGGCTGCCATAGCATGCAGTGCAAAAACTTGGCAAATAATCTGATTCCATTAACCAATTTACAACTTCATCAAGTGTTCTGTTATCATTAACTTCAAATTGACTGGTTTCTTCTTTCTCGGGTTCAGGGTCATAATAGCCTCCGACACTTGTCTTTGAACCGCCTGAAATTTGAGAAATTCCTAAATTCAAAAGTTCTTTTCTGCACTCTTTGCTTTCTCTTGTTGAAATAATCATGCCGGTATAAGGAACAGCTATCCTAATAACTGCAACTATTTTTTGCATTGTTTTATCGTCAATAGCATTTACAAACGTATCGGGGTCAATATCATCAGCTCTACGAATACGAGGAACACTAATTGTATGCGGACCTACTCCGTATGTAGCTTCCAAATGTTCTGCGTGCATAAGAATAGCGACAAATTCATATAAATAGTTTTCCAATCCGAATAAAACACCGATTCCGACATCGTCAATACCTGCTTGCATTGCTCTATCCATAGCTTCCGTATGGTATGCGTAGTTATGTTTCGGACCTGTCGGGTGGAGTTTTTCGTAACTTTCTTTATTATATGTTTCTTGAAACAGGATGTACGTTCCAATGCCTGCTTCGTGCAATTTTTTGTAGTTCTCGACGGTTGTAGCGGCAATATTAACATTAACTCGTCTTATTGCACCGTTTTTGTGCTTAATTGAGTAAATTGTTTTTATAGACTCAAGAATATATTCTATCGGGTTGTTGATTGGATCTTCGCCGGCTTCAATAGCTAAACGCTTATGCCCCATATCTTGAAGAGCAATAACTTCCTTTTTTATTTCTTCCTGTGTCATTTTTTTTCTTGGAATATGCTTATTTTTAGCGTGATAAGGACAATATGTACAACCGTTTACACAGTAGTTTGAAAGATACAAAGGTGCGAATAATACAATTCTGTTACCGTAATATGCTTCTTTTATTTCTTTTGCCAAAGAAAAAATCTCTTCATTTTTCTCTTCATCTTCACAAGCCAATAAAACTGCTGCTTCCTTATGGGTTAAACCTTTATGGGATTTTGCTTTTTCAATAATAGAATCGATTAAGTCAATGTTGTTTTTATTATTGTTAGCATATTCAATTGAAGATAAAATTTCTTCGTTGTTAATAAATTCTTCCGCTTTTGTTGATTTTGGATTATACATAATTTGCCTTTCCTACAAATAAAGTATAACTCAAAATCAATTTACGGGATTAATTTATTATTTTATTAAATTCTTCCATATTGAGCACTTATCGAACGGTAAGGTGATATTGTAAGACAAGATGCCATGAATTTTGTAACATACTTAATTCTGTTAGTAATAGTACGATTGTTACGCATATCTTTGTTTGAACAATTTAATTCATACAATTTTTTATCTTCTTTAATTTTTCTTTTGATAATTTTTATATCTTTAGAAACTTTTTCACCGTTAGCAGCTTTTTCTTCAAGTCTTTCAAGCTCTGCCATTCTTGCATTTTGTCTTGCGTTATATTCTTCATCACTTGCAGAATATTCAATAAATTTTTCAGAACTTTCACTTATCAATTTAAATTTTTTAAACGGATTTTTTGTCTGATTACAAGCCTGAGTAGCTTTTTCAAATGCAACATTTCCTTGGACGGATTGAATATTTGACATAATAGAGCTTTTTACCATACTCTTTTCTTCAGGAGTTAATTCAGGCATTTTTTTGTTAATTTCCTGTTTTCTGAAATATTGGTATCTGCTTTCGATAGAAATTATATAGTTTAATAATTGTTTTTCATTTTTTCTTCTGTTAAATAGTCCGCCTTTTACCATTGGCTTTGCATCTTTCAACAAATCTGACAATTCATCTTCAAGAGATGATAATCTAATTTTTTCATCGGCAGTTAATTTATTAGCTTTAACTTCATATTTTAAATGATAGTAATCTTGTAAGTTCTCAGATAACTTGGAATCTTCCGTAAACAGATGTTTTTTCGAAAACTTAATGAGTTTCTTTCTCTCAGATGTATTTAATACCGGAGATTCCATTGTTTCGTATGTTTGTGATTTTTCATCGTAAGAGCGGATAATAGTAATATTTTCTTGTCCGTTTTTTATCATATCAATCAAACCTGCTTTAACTGCAGCATTTCTTTCTTCCGCAGAAAGACTGTTTCTTACGATGGCTTCTTTTGTGTGATGAAGTTCATGTCTGATTGTATCGTTTAACAGAAATTCGTTTTCGCAATTATTGCCGTTAATTTTGATTGTATGAAGTTCGGAATCATATAATCCGTATCCGTCGGCACTCTTATAATCTAAAGGTCTATCTTTAGTTGTTTCGGTTCCGTCAGGATTAATTGTATGAATTTTCCCTTGGTATTCAATTTGAATAACAGGTTTTAATTCATCACTGATGTTTAATTCACGGCAGCGACTGTTAAAAGTTTTTAAAGATTGTTCTTTTACTGTTTCAGGGCTTAATGCTTCTGATTTAATTTTGTTACCGCAATCTATGAATAAAGAGCTATAACCCAATACTCCGCCAAATAATGTGCCGGTGCCTTTCATTTTACCCTCTTTAATTTTTGAAGCTATAGCAATAATAGAGAGAGCTATGACAGTACCGGCGGCAATTAATTTTACGGTTTTAGAATTTGCTGCTTTTGTAAAGATGTTCGCAGCAGTAGTGGAAGCTGTGGTTGACGCAGTTGTTGAGGCTGTCGTGGATGCAGTAGTCGAGGCTGTTGTAGAAGCAGTTGTTGAGGCGGTTGTTGAAAAAAATCTGGCAGCAGTTGTTGAAGCCGTTGTTGACGCAGATGTTGAGTTCATTGCACTATTTGATACCGAATTTAGTCTTCTTCCTTTGAAATTTGGTTGTACCTCTGCTTTTGCCTTGTTTGAATAAAAATTGATGTAATTCATAGTTCGCCTTATTGCCCTATATACCTTTTTTTCTCTTTAAACCGTTTCAAAAAATAAAAGTGCTTAAACATGATTATTTGTGAAGAAAATGTTACAAGTGTAATTTGTTTACGGTTGAAAAGAGAAATTGTTCATGTTATAAAAAAAGTACTGTGAGAGTGAAAGCTCTTGCTAGTTCAATGAATGGAAGTTTAGGACACTGAAAAAAAATATTAAATTGGCTCATAATGCAGGATTTTGTTACGGAGTCAAAAGAGCGGTCGAAACAACAAAAAAAATAAAAC
The DNA here is from genome assembly GCA_963617295.1 of bacterium. GTDB lineage: Bacteria > Cyanobacteriota > Vampirovibrionia > Gastranaerophilales > Gastranaerophilaceae > Avigastranaerophilus. Next base: position 6,517 of record CAVEOW010000057.1, read on the forward strand.
TTGAAAATCAGTCCGAAAAAGTATGGGTGTTAGGTGAATTAATCCATAATACTCAAGTTATAAAAGAGCTTGAAGAACTTGGAATAATGACCGTTGATGAGTTACCCGAAAATGAAACGGGCATTTGTATTATAAGAAGCCACGGTATGGCTCCTCAAAAGATTAAAGAAATTCAGGAGAAAGGCTTTAAATACGTTGATTTAACTTGTTTGGATGTTAAAAAAGTTCAACAAAAAGCTATCCAATTGGCACAAGAAGATTTTCTTGTATTGATTTTAGGGAAGCCTGAACATCCTGAAGTTATTGCAATTAAAGCCAATGCAGAAATGTATTCCGATAAAGTATATGTTGTTCCTGATATTGAAACACTTAAAGGGTTAACAGAAAAAATAAAAGAACATAAAAGAGTCGGTGTAGTTATTCAAACAACCCAAAAACTTGAACTTCTTGAGGAAATTACAAATTATTTATTACCGATTGCAAATGAATTAAAAATTTTCAACACAATATGTAAGTCAACTTCCAAAAGACAGCAAGAAGCAAGAGAACTGGCAAAACACTCGGATTTAATGGTTGTTGTCGGAAGTAAAAAAAGTGCAAATACGACTCATTTAGCAGAAATTTTATCAGGAATTACAAAAACTCTGCATATTGAAACTCCGGAAGATTTAAAAAACTACACGGAGATAATTAAAAATTCACAAAACATCGGGATTACAGCAGGTGCTTCAACTCCCGAAAATATAATAAAAAACGTTATTCAAGAAATAGAAAAAATATAAGAAAGGATATTTTTAAAATGACAAACACAATGAATGAACAAGACGAATTCGTCAGATTATTGGAAGAAAGCTACAACTACAAATTCTCAGTTGCAGACGTAGTTAAAGGTATTGTTATAAAACAAGAAAATGATGGTTTCTTGGTTGATATCGGTGCAAAAACAGAAGCATTCTTACCAAACAAAGAAATTACAAACGCTCCTGTTGCTGACAGAAATTATTCTGATTACTTAAACATCAACGAAGTAAAAGAATTCTAC
>CAVEOW010000058.1:0-7535 GCA_963617295.1 bacterium
GCCTGATGTACAAGCACTTCCGGAACTTGCACAAATACCGATATCATTCATATTGAGAAGAATTAATTCCCCTTCAATATACTCAAACCCGATATTTGTAGTATTCGGGACTCTTAATGAAGCTGCGGAGTTGAGTCTTGCATTATATATTGAAGATAATAAGCCTTTTTCCAACTTATCTCTTAATTCTTTAACTTTTGTCAGTTCATAAGAAAGTGACTCTTGAGCCATTTGTGCAGCCTTTGCCATACCGACAATGGACGGAACATTTTCTGTACCTGCACGCTTACCTCTTTCCTGATGACCGCCGATAATTAAAGGGGTAAATAATACGGAAGAGCGAACATAAAGAGTACCAATTCCTTTCGGTGCGTGGAATTTATGTCCTGAAATTCCCATCATATCAATATCGGTATCTTTTACGTTGAGTTTAATCTTTCCTGCAGCTTGAACCGCATCAACATACACTTTTGTTTTCGGATTAACAGATTTAACTTTTTGTGCAATTTCTTCAACAGGGAATATTGTACCTGTTTCATTATTTGCATACATGCAAGCTACTAAACAAGTTTTGTCATTTACTGCATTATATAGTTCTTCCGTATTTAATTCTCCGACCGAATTAACACCGATGTAAGTAACTTGGTAGCCCTCTTTTTCAAGTTGTTTGTAAACATTCAAGACACAAGGATGCTCAACTTTTGTAGTAATAATATGATTTAGCGAACGGTCAGCTGAAAGCACCCCTCTTATAGCGGTGTTGGCACATTCACTTCCTGAACCCGTGTAATAAATTTCTTTTGCAGATTCTGCACCAAGGAAATCTTTCATAGTTTCTCTGGCTTCACGGATTGCTTTTGAATTAATTCCGCCTAAATCATACATACTTGAAGGATTTCCGTAATATTTTGAAAAATACGGAAGCATTGCTTCTACAACTTCATCTGCAACCATTGTAGTTGCATTATTATCTAAATATATGAGTTTTGAATTTTCCATTTTTATACCTGAATAATTTCTATATCTTCACTAACATGTTCTTTTAACGTAGCTTCAACAAAATGAGTCAAAGTAAGTTTTGAACGATTACAAGATTGACATCTGCCTGTTAATTTTACTTTGATTTTGTTATCCTCTACATCAATCAGTTCAATATCCCCGCCATCTTTACGAAGCTCCGGTGAAATATATTTTTCAATTATGTTGTTAATTTTAATAATCATTTGAGTTTTTGTTAATTTTACTTCTTGTTGATTACCTTTATTAACTTCATCAAGAACAGCTTTGATTTTATCTTTGCACTTTCCGCAACCGCCGCCTGCTTTAGTGTAGTTAGTAACTTCTTCAACTGTTTTTAGGTTATTAGCTTTAATTTCGTGTATCAAAAATGACTTTCTTATATCAAAACACTGACAAATAAGTTCATCTTCCTCCTCTTTTTTAGGTTCTTCGTGGTAATAATTTGCAATAGCAGCCTCTAATGCTTCATGCCCCATAACCGAACAGTGCATTTTTTCAGGAGGAAGTCCGCCCAGTTCATCGGCAATTTGTTTGTTTGTAACTTTTCTTGCATCATCAATATGCATGCCGATAATCATTTCCGTCAAAATACTTGAACTTGCAACTGCACTACCACAACCGAAAGTTTGGAATTTTGCGTCTGTGATAATACCGTTTTTATCAACTTTTAAATATAGTTTAAGCATATCTCCGCAAGAAAGAGAACCTGCTTCTCCGACTGCATCAGGGTTTTCCATTGACCCGACATTTCTCGGATTTCTGTAATGGTCTATAACTTTATCTGTATAATTCCACATAATTTAATCTACCTTATTCCTTTTTCCACATATATTATACTCTAAAGAAAAAACAATAAAAGCGAAGAATTACTAATGTTAAAAAAAATAAAAAGAGGAACGAAAGTTCCTCTGAATATGATACGAAAATGAATAAATATAGTTTAAATCCCGATAGGGATGAAATATTAGCCAACACCTTTAAATTTCGGAGTAGCTCTGTCGATAGCACTGCCTTCAGCTTCTTCAACAGCTTCTAATTGTTTTTGTAAAGCAGTTACTTTAGTGTCTAATCTTTTTACTTCAGTTTCAATAGCGTTTTCTTTAACTGAAACTTTGTATATATCTCTGTTAATATTGTCAATTTCAGCATCAAATTTTGATTGTTTTTCTTTAATTTGAGCATTAACTTTTTCTCTTTCGTTAGAGTCAGTAGTAGTAGATAAGTTTTGGTATAAATCAGCTAATTCTAGAGATTGAGCAGATTGAATACTTGTTAATTGTTGTTGTAAAGATAAAGTGTTGGTAGCTAAAGCCATTTGTTCATTAGAACGTTGAGTTTGTTGTAAAGTTACCATGTTTAATTGGCCTGTTAAAACGATTTTTCTTTGTGCGAATAAAGCGTATGCCATTTTTTAGTTCCTCATTTTCGTATCTTGTACATATATAAAAAAAAATAGTTATTGAAAATTGCTATACAAAGTATATACAAAATCATTAAAAATCTCCATAACTCAATAAACATACACGTAAAGCAGTATATATTCTATATTTACATTTCTTAATATATTGCCTTGTTATAACAATTTTGGAAATTTAATCATTTTGTTATCGAAATGAATCCTTATTTTTTTATTTTATAAATTGACAAAAGAAAAAATTCGTTTTATTATACACCTATACCCCGAGGGGGTATAAATAATAGAGATAATTTGTAAATTGTTTGTATTCTTTGAAAATACAAAAACAAAGAAAGGTGGTATTTATGAACAAATTATTAACAGGTTTACTAGTAATCGCAGCTTCTGTAGTACTTTCAGGTTCTGTTTATGCTGCATGCAATTTGGAATGTAACTGCGGATGCGGAGAAAATTGCCAATGCAAGCAAGAATGTACAAGTGATTGTACTTGTGGCTGCCAAGATGGTAAAGACTGTGAATGTACACAAAAAACATGTGATTGTTGCAAAAATAAATGCAGTTGCAATAAAAAGCACATTTTTAGATTTTTCAAAAAATCTAAATGTGAATGCAAATAATTAAACCAAAAATGCAGCTGAATTGAATAAAATCAATTCAGCTGCATTATCATCAGTTTTAGGTTTTAGCTTACCAAAAATAAAAAGGAAAAATTATGCACGCAGATAAGAAAAAGGTAACTCGTCTTTTAAGGACTGCCCAAGGACAAATCGACGGACTTATTAAAATGGTTGAAGAAGACAGATACTGTATTGATATAAGCACCCAAATACTTGCTTGTCAGTCGGTTTTAAGACGTGTTAATTTTGATATTTTAAAAGGTCATTTTGAGTGCTGTATAAAAGAATCTTTGACTCAAGATTGCGAAAGCGAACAAGATAAAAAAATTGCGGAATTAGTATCCGTATTGGATAAGATTTTACGTCAATAATTGTACGTTTTTTATTTAGACCGTACCGCAATTCTGCAATAGTTCATACATTTTATGTGCAATTATTTGGTGAGCTTCCTCTGAAAGATGAAGTCCGTCAGCTTGCGAAACTTCAACTATTTCATTCCAATCGACAAACATGCAATTCTCAATATTTGCAACTTCCCTATAAATATCTGCTATATGTTCGGATTTTTCTATTGATGTAGTATCGAACATAATTTTAAAATGTGAATTTTTTATGTTTTCATTTATGCAAGCAGGGGAAACAATTATTATTTTTGCATTAGGAACATGTTCTCTTGTTATATAAATTAAATTTGTGATTCCGTCTTTTATGTCGTCAAGACTATAATTGTATATTTTTTGTGTATCATTTATCCCGACTGACAGTATGACGATATCAGGGGATTTTTCTAAGTATTTAGGCAACGCTTTATATCCGGTCATATCTATACCGCAAGGGTTATCGGCAAAACCTGTTCTATTGCAACATCCTGCTTCAATAATTTTAAACTCATCTCCAACCATTGCCTGTAAGATACCTGTCCATCTTTTGGTTTTATCATACCTTGACCCGCCGGAAGGTATGTATCCCCATGTATTGCTATCACCAAAACATAAAACTTTTTTCATTTGAAATCTCTTTTCTAACTAAAAACAAATGATAGCACAAAATTGGCAAGGATATAGTCATCAAAGTTTGTTTAACATTATATTTTTCCCATTTTTTCTGTTTGCTTTGCTATGGTTGCAACTGTAAATTAATAAGTTAAATGTCGTCTGTCCATAAATTCGCTCTCCTTATAGTAGGGGGGGAAATTAATAATCAATTCTGAATCTCATTGTTTCTGAAAACTTACGAGATATTAAATAAAAGTTACTGTCTGATTAGTAAATCAGACCTACAAATGATTATTGATAGGTATAAACCATATATTGAAATTAGTAACTTCACTTATTGAAACAACTACAAAATCCCGACTGTTTTACCAAATTATGTCGATTTGGCATACCTGCCCAACAAAACTTTTATTTCTTCATATTATGGTAAATTAAGTCGGTAAGTTCTCTTACGGCTCCTCTTCCGCCGTTTTTAGAAGAAACAAAGTCGCATACTTCTTTAACTTCTCCGACTGCATCATTTGGGCAGCTAGCTAACCCTACTTCTTTTAGAACACATAAATCAGGTAAATCATCTCCCATATATGCAATTTCCGAGTATGTAACATCATATTCTTCAACAAGTTGTTTTAATGCGATTGTCTTATTTTTTTGACCCATAAATAACTTTGTCATACCCAGATTTTCAAAACGATGTTTTACTGTTCCGTTTTCTCTTGCCGTTATTATTGCGGTTATTATACCTGCTTTAGTAAGCATTACAATCCCTTGTCCGTCTTTTGCATTAAAAGTTTTATATTCAACACCGTTTTCATCATAGGTTATACTTCCGTCTGTCATTACTCCATCTACATCAAATACAACCATCTTTATTCTTGATGCTTTTTCTTTTAATTCAATTCCGTACATTAAGCAACCCCCGCTCTTAATAAATCGTGTATATGTATAATGCCGATTGGCTTATGCTCATCATCACAAACCGCAAGTGCTGTTATTGAATATTTTTCCATAAATGCAAGTGCTTTAGTTGCCATATCATCCGCTGCAATGGTTTTTGGATTTTTTGTCATAACCGTACTGTTGGTTAAAACCGAAACATCAGGGTATCTTAGCAATATACGTCTGATATCACCGTCGGTTAGTAGTCCGGTTAATCTGTTTTCTTCATTGACAATTAATGCACATCCCAGTTTTTTCTTAGAAATTAAATCCACTGTTTCTAAGAAAGTATCATTTTCGTGTGCAATCGGTAAAAGGTTTATATCTTTTAACATTAAATCTTTTACCATATACAAAATGCCTTTGCCAAGTGCTCCTGACGGGTGATACAGTAAAAAGTCTTCTTCTGAAAAACCACGTTTTTTCAACAAACAAATTGCGATAGCATCACCCATTGCAAGTGTAGCAGTAGTGCTTGCGGTAGGAGCTTTACCAAGCGGGCATGCTTCTTTTTCAACCGAAACATCAAAATAAATATCAGAACATTTTGCAAGTGTAGATTGTTCATTTCCTGCTAAAACAATTAGCGGTACTTCAAATCTTTTTATAAGAGGTAACAAGTTCAATAATTCCGTTGTTTCACCACTGTTTGAAATTGCGATAACAACATCTTCTCTTGTAACAATTCCTGAATCACCGTGTGTACTTTCTGCCGGATGAAGAAAATATGCAGGGGTTCCTGTAGAAGACAATGTGGCGGCAATTTTTCTGCCTATATGTCCTGATTTGCCCATTCCCGTAACAATTACTCTTCCTTTTGAAGAAATAATCGTATCAACCGCTTTGTCAATATTTTCATTAATTCTGTTTTTTAATTTTAATATGGAATCTGCTTCAATTTGAAGAACTTCTTTTGCTAATTCCTGTAATGTTGTACTTTGTGTAATATCCACTTACAAAACCTTCCTCTTATGTATAATTAAATTATACAATAATTATTAAATTTGAAAAAATATGATAAAAATTGTAAAATAAAGAAATGAAAAATATGAAAAAGAATTTAAAAACGACAACGAAAAAGACTCAAAGGGCGTCTTCACACAGTCTTTTGAAAATAAATATTTTATTCTCTGTTTTTATTGTACTTGCAAATTTTATTGCATTTATTTTTTGTGATTCAAATAAAAATTCATTTTTTATTTTGAGTACTATTTTTAATGTTTTTCTGTTTTTTATTTATCGCTTTATTGTTAATGCTTTGATTAAGGGAAAATGGTACGCATTAAAAGCAGAAATAATGTATGTAAATTACCCGATTACGATAGGGATTGGGTTTGGAATTTTATGTGCAATTTTGATTACGAATTTAGCAATTATTGCGAGAGTAAATGAATCTGCTTTAAATGTTACTTTTGCAACGGCATTTTTCATTAATACAATTATGGTTTTAATCCCGTCAATATTGCTTCTTGTTTACATGTTTCTTCTCATGCCTGCATTTGTAATTCCGTCTTATGAATTAAAAAGAAAAAAAGACTCCGATAAATTATTATATGTTTTATTTGCAATATTTCTACTTGGAATTGGAATAAAGACAGTTTTTGATTATTATCAAAATTATAATTTTGTAAAAAGAGATAAATTTAAAATTGCAAAAATGGTATTTTCGGCTTCTGAAAATTTCATGAAATATGTTGATTTAAGTGATGTTACAGAGGAACGCCTAAAAGAAGAAGATTTTGAAGTTCCGTTTTTATATACTATTGAAGGATTTCCTGCAAAAACTTATTCTATGGCAGAAGATTTTTGTAATTCTATAGGTGCTAATGTTGCCTCTCATAAAGAAATATACAATATTATCTTTAACCGTTTTGATTTGTTCGGGGAAAAATATTACTGGACAAGTGATACGGCAGGGAGAAATCAACTGTTGTTACACTTTAAAAATATGAGTTACGAAATTGTAAAATCAACTGGAAATGAACGCCCGATTGTTTATTGCACATCTAAATATAATAAAGAAGATAAAAGAATAACAAATTATTTCTATAAAACACCTGTTATTGAATATAATGACGGAGAAAAACCTTCTGATGAGAGTTCATATTCTCCTCAAAATTCAAATATGCAAAATAATAACCAAAGTTGGTATAATGATAAGCCCAAAGATGTAAACTTTTCACCTGTTGATGAATCGATTTCGGGTTTTGTTAACTTTACGATTAAACATGTATCTCCTCAGTACTTAAATGAAATGATTAATAGCGGATACAACTATTCTTTTGAAGTTCAAAGAAGACAGGATATGTACCCGCAAGGAAGTTATTATTCAACCTCAAGAAAATTACAAGAAGGGTCTGAAATAAGATTGTGTTATTTCCCCGCTATTGATTACAGCAGTGTAAGTAAACCTGATGAAATTCAAATTTGGCAGCAAAACTTCTGTTATCCGAGGTTTGAACTTGCAAATATTCCGCCTGCAATAAAAACAAAATATGAAAAAGACTCTTACTGTATGGCAAATGGTGGCAGACTTCCTAACATTGC
>CAVEOW010000059.1:0-6311 GCA_963617295.1 bacterium
ATATTTAACATATCTTTTTCAAAAGAGAATTTTAAGCTGCTTCCAAGAATTCTTTTTTGCATTATTTTAACAATTCTATCCATAAATGCAGTGGTTAAAAGATATCTGGACTCTATTTGATCTGTAGAATATACGTCAAAATACTTCTCAAATTCGGGGTCTTCAAGGTTTACTTTTTCTCCCTTGCAGGATGGAAAGGCTTTATCGCCCAGTACAATAGTAGAAGATTTAATCTTTTTATTAAACGGAACTTTTACCAATAGACCTTTAAAAACGGTAACAACACGTCTGTTCTTTCCGCTGCCGCTTTCTCTTTCTAAATGTGCTTCAATAATATCAAGTTTTAAATTTTTATAAGTACCGATTAATCTGTCATCACAGTTATATATGTTAAACGAAGAAAAAAGTTCCAACTCCTTAAAATAGTTTACATCATCATTACTATATTTTTCAGAGTACGTTTTTTTGTCAATAAGCTCAAAATCTCCTACATAGGAAAGTAATTTTTTCAGTATTATCTTTTTAGCTCTCGTTTTATAGCATTTTATTATCCAACAAGCTATACTCCAAAGTACTAATTCAACTAGGGCAAAAAGTTCTACACCTGCTTTTGTTATTTCTTTTCCCCAAAGATAATAAATGAACGTAACTGCAAATATTATCATTATTATGAATGCAAGACTTGCACCAATGAGGTAAAAAATTCTTACATTTTCAACTTTTTCCATTTGAGAATTAAAATTTTCTTTGCAAAAATTTTTAAAATCTTCACTAAAAACATTTTTTCTGAGGTCTTTTATACTTTTTGTCATTTTGATTTCCTATTTATTAATTGTAGCTATTTTCATTTACTAATTCATTATCGGATACAAGTGCATCAACAATTGATAATATTGTAATCATTTCTAAAATAATATTGCGATAATTTTTTAAATTCTTAGCAGATTTCATAAAAGGAACTTCAAACCAATCTTTAGTTGATTCAATAGCAATATTTAGCATTCCCTTTTCAAAAGAAAAAATTATATCATTTTTAATAAGGTTACTTTTTTTCAATTGGATAATTTTGTCTGTAAATGTCTTTGATAAAAGAGATCTTGCTTCTATTTGGTCGTTAGAATATACATTAAAACATTCTTCAAATTCAGTATTATCAATATTAACATTGATATCCTGTTCCGGTCTTAAATCTGTTTTCTTTAAAACAACGGTATCTCCAAAGATTTCTTTTGTTAAAGGAACTTTTACCAGTATTCCTTTAAAGATATCAGTGTAGGATTTTCCCCCTTTGTCTTCTTTTTTTAAATACAAGTCAGTTTCAATAATTTCGATGTTTAAACCTTTATAATTGCCGACAATTTTATCGCCAAAACTTGAGTTATTAAAGGTTTTAAATAATTTGAGTTCCTTTACATAATTTGTAATAGAATCATTCGTATATTTTTCTTTGTCTGCCTGTTTAAAATCTCCGATATAAGAAAGTAACTTATCTAACATAAATTGTTTTACTGTTGATTTATAGTCTGAAATTGTAAGATGATAAATAACTAAGACTATTGATATAAAAATTACAACGGCAATTCCACAATAACCTGCCAGTTTGGGCGGCAGGGTCATGATTATAGTGTATGCATAGATTACAGCCGGAATTATAGCAAGAGTAATTATAATTATTCGCAAAATTTTTTTTAGTCTATTTTTCTCAAATCTTTCCATTTGAGGATAAAATTCTCTCATGCAAAAATCATCAAACTGATTTGTATCAATGCTATCTTTAATTTTGTTTATAAATTCTTCCATTTATATTCCTATTCGCTTCATTAACACAAAAACTCCTTTCGGTAAGGTTTTGTGTTACCGAAAAGAGTTTAATGAATATTTTATTACTTCTTTAAATAATCTCCGGCATTAACAGATTTTCTGCTTGCTTCACTTGTTTCAAAGAAACTCAAATCTGCCGCATCTTTTGCATAAGAAGCAAATAATGAACCGGGGAATATTTCAATTGTATTTCTCAATTCTCTTAAAGCAGAGTTATAAAATCTTCTTGCAGCTGCAATATGCTCTTCTACTTCATTATAGGTTTGCATTGCTTGTACCATTGTTGCATCCGATTTCAGTGTGGGATAATTTTCAACATTTACCATTAATGCTTTCAGTTGTGTATCTAACTCGCTTTCAATATTAAATTTTTCTTTTGTACCTGTTTTTGCATTTAAAGCCTGTGTTCTCAATTTTGTGATTTTATCAAATAACTCTGTTTCGTGTTCCATAAATCTCTGTGCAATTGTTAAGATGTTAGGAATTAAATCATATCTTTTTCTCAATTGAACATCAATGCCTGCAAGAGATTCCCTTACGGAGTTTTTGCATTTTATAACTTTGACGTACAAACCATACAATGATGATGAAATTACAAATACAACAACCAATAAAACAATAAGTGACATTTCCATTAATTTACTCCTTTTTTTAATCAATGAATAATAATTTATATAGTACCATTTTTTTTGCAGTTATAAACATCTAAAAAGAGGAAACTTTACAGTTTCCTCTTTTTGATAACTGTAAAATAGTATGAAACCTACTCCGCCATTGCTTTTCTTACTTCTTTTTTGTAGATTTCAACATTCGGTTGAAGAACTTCAGGGAATGCAACATCTTCAGAAGTAATATTGCCTTCTAATTGTCTTAAAATATTACCTGTAAATAGAGTTTCAAAGTGTTTGAATTCAATAAATTTAGCTAAAGCAGTTAAAGATAAATCTTTTAATTCAACAACCGAAACAGGGTGCATATTTGAATAAGCACTTACAACCCCTGTTAAAACAGCTTTTGTAACTTTCTCTTGAGGAGTTACATATACAAATGTGAAGAAAGAATCTTTATTTGCACTGTCTAAATCAGCTTCTGCGTTGTAGTGCAAGTATCCGGGTCCGACGTTTGTATCTGTTGAAATTCTTGCTTTTAATGATTCATTCTTTAATTGTTTTTCCCAAAGAGTTGTACCCATAAAAGCATCGCCGAAGTATTCAACAAAATGTCTTTGTTTTCCTGCTTCTTTTGCTTCAACGTTAAAAATAGCTTGTTGTAGAGCAATGTTTTCATTGATATTCGGATTTAAATATTCTTTTTGAGCTTCCAATGAAGCATTAAGCATAGCAACTACATCTTCTTTTGCAAAACCTACATAAGCTAATGTAAAGATAGTAGCATCATCGAAAATAGAAAATCTTCCGCCAACGTCATCATGAACTAAACCTGAAAGTTTGATGTCACCTGCATTTACCATTCTTCTCAAATTGCTCTTTTCGGCAGAAACATCAGTCATAGCGATAAATCTGTCAGAAACATCATTTCTTTCCAAGTATTCCTGCATAACTTTTTTTGCATTTTCATAAGCAACTGTTGTTTCAATAGTTCCGCCTGATTTTGAAACTACTAAGAATTGAGTTTTTGATAAATCAAGTGTATTGATAAATCTTCTGAAACTTTCAGAATCAACGGAAGAGTAGAAATGAACATTAGCTTCTTTACCGATTTCTCTGATTAAAGACTCGGTTGTATGACGGCTTCCTCCGATACCGAGAATGGCTAAGTCAGTATATTTGTTATCTCTTGCTTTGTTAGCTAAGTCATATAAATTGTCAATATTCTTTAATTGAGTTTCACCTAAAACTCCAATCCAGTTAAGAAATTGACCTTTTTTACCTGCTCTTGCTTTAATTGCTTCAACAGCAGTTTTTGCATTTTCACTGTATTTTGAAAAATTAGAGTTATCCAATTTCAAAACAACATCTTTTACGATAGTTTCTGTCATAACAAAATCCTTCTTTTTATTGTTAATACAACATGCATTATCTTATGAATAAAAAGTATTTTCAAGCGAAGTATTTATTTCTTATATTTAGAACTTAATTGTCCGCAGGCAGCATCTATGTCGCTTCCTCTCTCAAGCCTTACGGTAACTTTTTTGCCTGACGCTTCCAATATATATTTAAATTTTAAAACAGTTTCTTTAGAAGGCTTTTTAAAATGGCTCTTTTCGTTTTCATTATAAACAATTATGTTTACGTTGCTTTTTAACTTAGCAATTGCCATAGATAATTCTTTTGCGGCTTCAATACTGTCATTTACATCTTTTATTAAAACATATTCAACGGTAACTCTTCTGCCTGTTTTTTCAGTATAAGCCTTTAGGGTTTTTATTAAATCGTCAAATTTGTATTTTTCGGCAATCGGCATAATTTTTTTTCTTGTTTCCTGATTGCTTGCGTGCAGCGAAATTGCTAATGTTGATTGAAAATCAAGCTCAGCAAGTTTGTTTATTTGAGGAATTATTCCGCAAGTTGAAACAGTAATTCTTCTTGCACCGATTTGAAACTGCTCTCTGAAAATTTTTATTGACCCGATTAAATTATCAAAATTTAAAAGCGGTTCACCTTGCCCCATATATACAATGTTAGTGACTTTTAAACCTGTATCGGCTTGGATAAGAAAAATTTGTTGAATTATTTCATCAGTCGATAAATTTCTTGTAAAGCCTAATTTCGCAGTCGCACAGAACTTACATCCCATAGGACATCCTACTTGCGTACTTATGCAAGCCGTCAAATTTGCTCTGTTGTCAAAACGCATAAGTACAGCTTCTGCTAAGGCACCATCCTCCATCTCAAACAAAAACTTCATTGTACTGTCTTTGCTGATTTGTTTATCTTTTATCCTTATGGAGCAAAGTTCTGCTTTTTCTTTCAACAATTCTCTTGTTTGAAGCGGTAAATCCGTCATTTCATCAAATGAATTTACCGATTTTAAATATATCTGATTATAAATTTGTTTGGAACGAAACTTCGATTGCCCTTCATCAATCATAAATTTTTCAAGATATTCAAGATTTTTTCCGACTAATATTTTCTTATTCATTTCGCAAATAATTTTAACATAAACATTATTAATATTTGTATTTAAAAATATTCATGTTACCATGACTTATGAATAAGTATAAAGTCAAGGAGAAAAAAATTGAGAACTTACGAATTATTATCAATAATAAAACCTAATATTGATTCAGAAGAATATGATAAATTGTCTTCAAAAATTGAAGAAGCAATTGTTGCTTTAGACGGTAAAGTTTTATCAACAGATAAAATGGGACGTAAAAAATTGTCTTATGATATCAAAGATTTCAGAGACGGTTATATGGTAGTTCACACATTTGAATTAGAACCAAACCAAGTTGAAAAATTCAACAGACAATTAAGATTAAATGAAAATATTTTAAGAATTATGCTTCTTGAAGTATCTGCAGTAAAAGCATAAGCGGAGTAAAAAAGATGTCAATCGCTAAAGTTGTTATATCAGGTACGGTTTATAGAAACCCCGAAAAGAGATTTACGGGCAATAATATTGCTGTAACCACTTTTACACTTAATATTGACGATAAAGAACAATCTCTTATCAGGGTAATAGCAAGAGGTAATCTTGCTGAAACAGTAGAAAAAGCTGTTACAAAAGGTGATAGAATTGTTGTTGACGGAAGATTGCAAGTTAACACCATTCAAGGTGATGACGGCACAGACAAGAAAGTTATGGAAATAGATTTATCTTCTTTTGAAGTAGTTTCTTCAAGTTCTTCTTCTCAACAAACTTCTTCAAAAAAATCAACAGATGATGTTGTTAAATTCTCTGACGTTGAAATGAATGATGTTTTAATCGGCGAAGAAGAAATTCCGTTTTAATTAGAAAATAGAAATAGAGGAAAATATAATGGCAAAAGAACAATTCGACAAGAAAAAACGTAAAAATTGCAGCTTCTGTGCAGACAAAATGGAAACAATTGACTACAAAGATGCTCAAAAATTAAGAAAATACTTAACTGAAGCAGGTAAAATTCTTCCGAGAAGAATTACAGGTACTTGTGCAGAACACCAAAGGAAATTGGCTAAAGCTGTAAGAAAAGCAAGAGAAGCTTCTCTTCTTTGCTACGTATTTGAATCATAGTTTTATAATTTGATTCTTTAATATTAAAAAGCAGAACTAAAAGTTCTGCTTTTTTGTGTTCAATTAGGAAATTAACAGTTCTGATTTTGATAAATATAAATTGACGATTTTTAGATATTTTGTAATAATAAAATTGAAAAATTATTTAATATTAGTCGAAACATTTATAAAGAGCAGGAATATGAAAATAGCAGTATTTGAAAAAAGACCTTATGAACAGGAAATTATTGATTTATACAAAAGAAAAAACGGAATTGAAATAGTTGAAACAGATGAAATCTTAGATGAAAAAACACTTCATTTATGCAATG
>CAVEOW010000059.1:6321-7512 GCA_963617295.1 bacterium
CAACATTAGGATACAGTAAACTTGATAAAAATTTATCGGATAAAATTAAAGATTGCGGAGTTAAGTATATTTCAACCAGAACTATCGGATATAACCATTACGATGTAAAGTATGCTAAATCAATCGGTTTAAAATTAAGCAATGTTACTTATGCTCCAAACGGGGTTGCTGATTTTACCGTTATGCTTATGTTAATTACAATCAGAAAATACAAGCCTGCAATGTGGCGACAAAATGTTAATGACTATACTCTAAACGGTTTAATGGGTAAAGAAATGAGAAATTTAACCGTCGGAGTAATCGGAACAGGAAGAATAGGTTCTACTGTTATAAATAACCTCTCGGGCTTTGGCTGCAAAATATTAGCTTATGATGTTTATCAAAATGATAAAATAAAAGATAAAGCGGAGTACGTAGATTTTGATTATCTTTTAAATAACAGTGATATTATTACCGTTCATGTTCCTTTAAATGATGAAAATCGTGAACTTATAAACAAAAAGAACATTGAAAAGATGAAAAAGGGTGTAATCATTATTAATACCGCCAGAAGTGAATTAACAAACATTAAAGATTTAATTGAGGGAATTGAAAGCGAAAAAATCGGGGCATTGGCACTTGATGTATTTGATAATGAGAATGAAATCTATCACCATTATTTTACTACAAGTATTATAAAAAACCGTGATATGGCTTATTTAAGACAATTCCCGAATGTAATTTTAACCCAGCACATGGCTTTCTTCACGGATTCTGCCGTTAATGAAATGATAACGAACAGTTTGGAAAATCTGATAAGTTTCAATTCAACCGGCACATGCAGGAACGAATTATAATAAAACTTTAATCGAAAAAGAGAGCCTTTCAATAGGCTCTCTTTTGTATATTGAATTAAACTATAGAGTACATAAGTAGTCTGCAAGCGGAGCTTCAATTTTTCCGTTTAGAGATTTATCAATCTCTCTCAATTTCTTTGAAACAGCTTCTATTTCATCTGTCCAGTGGAAGTATTTATTAATAAATTCTTCACCCTTTGAAAAATCTTGTGATAATTGAACTTCAATTATTTCAGTCAACATTTTTCTTGCAGTCGGAACTGTTTTTTCAATATCAACATCAATAATTCCGTTATCATCAACTTTTATGGCTCCCTCTTTTATAAAGAAATACGCCTGCATAACAGTTCTGACT
>CAVEOW010000060.1:0-2259 GCA_963617295.1 bacterium
CCCCTGTACTGACAATTTTAGCCCCTTCTCTAAAATTTACCTTTAAACCGTTTTCAACATGCTCAAAAAACAATTCATGAACATTTGTCAAAATAGCTTGTTTTAAAATTGCTCTGATTAAAATTTGTATATGCTCATCAGAAAGCACGTCATTATTTAATTCTTCCTGCCAATCGAACTTTTCTTCGTTATTCTCCAGCTTTATTTGTCCTACTGCGTTTCCGCTTTTGTAATACTCTTCTATTTTTTTTAAAACCAAATGTTCGGCAGATATAACAGGCTCTATATCACACCCTGTTTGCTCCACAATTTTATCGATAGCAAACAAGTCAAGAGGATCTGCCATTGCAACGGTTAAAACATTCTCTATTTTAAAAAGCGGTATAATTTTATACTTTTGTGCATCATTAAAATTTATTAATGATAAACATTTTGTGTCTAAAGTGTAGTCTTTCAGGTCAACGTAAGGAATATGGAGTTTATTTTCCAAAAATTTCAACAAAACTTCTTCCGTTATAAGTCCTGATTTTATCAAAACTTGCCCTATATTTACGTTTTGAGAGGTTGCAAGTTCATGAGCTTTTTCAATATCCTCATAACTTACAAGTCCGTCACGAACTAAATCATATTTTAACTTTTCAAGAGTTTTGTTAGTAACAAGCTCCATTTTAATTTCCTATATAGCTTTTAACTTTTTCAACAATGTAATCAACATCAAACGGCTTTGTGATATATTCATCAGCCCCTGTTTCTTCGCCTATCAGCCTGTCCTCATCTTGGGAGCGTGCTGTCAACATAAAGATAGGCACATTTTTATATTTATTATCAAATTTTAAAAGGCGGCATATCTTATAACCGTTAATTTTTGGCATCATAACGTCAAGAATTATCAAATCAGGATTAGCTTCTTTTGCCAGTTTTAGCCCCTCTTCTCCGTCCATAGCAGTAATACACTCATATCCGTGTGATTCAAGCATAAATTTCAAAATTTCAATTATATCGGATTCATCATCCACTACCAATATTTTCTTCATTTATTCCCCTTTTGTAAAATTATTGAGTTTTTCCATAATTTTTGTTTTATCTTCTTCATCTTGCGGATACAAGAGTGCAGAATACATTATATCATATTTGTCATTTTCTTTATTTAATTCTTTTATATAAGTATCAAGTTTTCTTATTTCAAAATCATATACATAAGATTCCACATCAAGAGAGTACGAATAATAGTATCTGTGGTCGTTCTCTTCATTAAAATACTCTTTAAATACCTTTGTTTTTCTTATTATGTTGTCGTTTAACAGTTTTTCAATTGCAGAATTTTCCGTAATCTTTTCGGATAAAGAAACCAGTGAAATATTTAGTTTCTCTTGTTTTGCTCTTTGCATATCCTGTTCTAACGAATGTAAAAATATTTCTTTTTCGGACATAATCGGCAGAGCAACAAAGAAAGTTGTTCCTTTATTCAGCTCACTTTCAAGCCAAATAAAACCCTTATGGGCGTCAATAAGCCTTTTTGCAATAGGTAAACCAAGTCCTGACCCGCCGACTTTTCTTGTTGAAGAATTTTCAATTTGTTTAAATTGTTCAAAAACCTTGCTCCAATTTTCAGGTGCAATTCCTATTCCGTTATCCGAAACAGAAATTTTCACGTACTCTTTGCTTAAATTTTCAGGTTTCGTTTCAAAAAACGGATTATTGTAAAGTTCTTCATTTGATATCTTTTCACTTTTAACTTTTATAGTTCCGTTTTCACCCGTAAACTTAATAGCGTTAGATATCAAGTTTGTAATTACCTGTTCAATTCTTTGAGTATCTATGAATACTAAATCTAAGGATTTATCGAGATCGGTTGTAATTGTAATTTTCTGCTCCGCAGCAACGCTGTCGAGTGCATTTTTAACCAGTTCTACAGGAATATTAATGTTTGATTTTTCAAATTTGAAAGACATTTTCCCTGCTTCAATTTTTGATATATCCAATAAATCACAAATTATAGCGGAAAGTCTTGTTACGTTACGTTTTGCCAAGTTTAGGAATTTTTCCGTTGTCTGATTTATTTCTCCGGTTGAACCTTTTAATATAATTTCTAAAGCACTATTTATGGAAGTTAGCGGAGTTCTAAGCTCATGAGAAACAATTGAAACGAAATCAGATTTTAATTTTTCAAGTCTTGCCAGTTTTTCGTTTGTAACTTTAATTTCTTCATACAAAATGGCACTTTCAAGAGGAAGCGAAACCTGTTTTACAAGAGTTGTA
>CAVEOW010000060.1:2269-7488 GCA_963617295.1 bacterium
ATTTAGTATCTTCTTGCGTAAAATCGGACTCTCTAAATACTTCAATAATACCGTAAAACTTATTTTTTATATTAATCGGTGCAAATAAATTATCATAACCGAAAATATTTAAGTCATATTCTCCAAATCTGTCTTTTGTGGTTTTAATAACTTCAATGTCATCAATAGACGGATTTATTGAGAATAAATTTTTGTAATTAATTAAAGCCCTTAATTTAATTGCCTTTTCAAGTCTTACGGAAATCGGCAGAGCTGATTTTATAATAAGTTTAATATCGTTTGCTTCATTTAAAATGAGAGCATACGATAAAGACAGAGCCAAACTTTGGTCAAGCCCTTCCGTCATAATATCAATAAGCCTTGTTTTATCAAGTGAACCTGCTAATTGACTGCTTGTATTATATAAAACATTTAATTGATATAAACTTTTAGCCAAGTCGTTATTGTTTTTAGAAAGCATTCTAAAGGTATCACACAGACGGTTATTGGCATTAATTGTAGCAACAAACAGTTGTTCTTCTATCGGTCTTGTTATATAGGCATTTGAGTATTGAAGAATATCATAATCTTTACAATCTTCACTCAAAAGAAGAACAGAACGCATGTCTTTTGTTTGCATAACAAGTTTTAACTTTCTTAAAATACTTATTATATCAAGCTCTTTTGAGTCGCAATCAAAAAGAAAAATTCCCGAATTTGAATTTCTTACGGCTTCTTCTGTTTTTTCCGCATCAGAAAGCACTTCATATTCCATGGAATTTTGAATAAAAAGTTTCTCAACTTCTTCAACCGTTTTATTATTATCTGTTACTAAAATTACTTTTGACATACCTAACCGCATTCTTTCTAACAACATTGTATCAACTATGCGAATTTTGGCTTAAGACTATACAAAACTTAACCATAGAGTATAATAATGAAAAAATATATGGAAAAATTTAAAGAAAATTATTATTATTTATATATGACAAAAAAAATTAAAATATTATTGACACTTTGTGTGGCATTTATAGCTTTAACTTTCGGTTTAAAAAGTGCATTTGCGCTTGATGATGTTCAGCAGGCACTAAGAGCAGGAACATTTTTGAGGGTATTGAATTTGACGGAAATTTCAACCCTTATGGCTGACATCGATGATGAATTAACATTTTTGAACACTCAAGACATGTATTTATATGAAACAAATGCGATACCTGCCAATACAAAAATCTTTGGAGAAGTTGAAGACGTGTTAGAGCCGGTCCAAGGCAGGGATGGAGCAATAAAAATAAAAATAACAAAGATGATAACTCCTGATAAAAAAGTTTACAAAGTAAAAGGTCATATTTATTCTCAAAATGATAATTACTTAGGCGGAGCTCAAACGGCAACAATTTATTACAGAAAGGTGCCGCATTATCACCAAGGGCTTAGAGGCTTTTTACAAGCTGCTCCAACGAATATTTTAGAAAACGGTAAGCATACCGTAATTCTCCCGGGAGCAGAACTTTTTGTTGTTTTGGAAGAAGATGTTATTTTAAAATGAACTTAAATTTTTATTTTCCGTTATAATAAGCAAATAAAATATGTCGTTTTGTTAAGGAGGATTACATGAAGAAGCAATTATTATCAGTATTAATATTATTAATGATGATATCATCTCCTTTAGTTGCATTTGCTGATGAATATTATACATCTCAATATGCACCGGCCGAACAAGCAAATGAATACCAAACTCAATATCCTCTGCCGGTAAATAATTACAAAACCCAAGGCTATACACCGGCACAACAAAACCCAAATGCAAACAATTATACAACCGCTGATAATTTAAGGGGTAATGTTATAATGGTTCCGGCTAATACAACATTTAATGCTAATTTAATGAGTCCCCTAAGCTCAGAATACACTAAAGTCGGCGATAATGTTTCAATGTATTTGGATAATGATTTTTACTACGGGACAAAATTAATAGCTGCAAGCGGAAGCCGTTTGAACGGTACCGTTATTAAAGCAAGAAAAGGCGGATATGCGGGTAAAAACGGGAATATTCAAATCAGGTTTACAAACTTAATAACTCCGACAGGTCAGGTAATTCCTCTGTCTGCTCACGTTGAAACTGATGACGGAAGCGGTATTTTAAAAGCCGGAACAGCAAGAGATGTAGTCGGCGATTACGCTAAAAATGTTGGAATAGGAGCTGCATCAGGTGCCGCATTGGGTACTGCAATGGGTGCTTTATCACACGGTCAAGTCGGTAAAGGAGCTATCTACGGTACTGCAATCGGCGGTACTATGGGTATTATTTCGGCTGTTATGAACAGAGGCGATAATGTTGATATACCTCAAAATGCACAACTGAAAATAGTTCTGGACCAACCGATTACAATTTCTTCTAATTCATCTTTTTAGTTAGATAACAGGCTATTTGTTTTATTGTTATTTTTTTGGTAGAATAACAAGCAAATGGGAATTTAGGGATGTCAGTAATAAAAAACGACGAAAATACAAATATAAAAGAAAAGCAGGATGACAAATCAACTTATGTAATTCCTGCCGTAATAAGAAACGACCAAGAACAGTATGCATTTGAAAAAGCGGTAGTATATGCCGGATGTGCACATATTATTTTATTTTTGCTTATTATGATTACTTCTATGGTATTTAATGCGTTAGGCATTAAATTTGAAAAACCAAAAGAAGGTCCAAAGGATATTGAGTTCGTTCTTGTTGAGAAAGAAGCACCGCCAATTGATAAAAATACTAAAAACAGAGCGGATATTAATTCTCAAGCAGGCGGTATAAATAATCCGAACAGACCGGTTTCATTGCCTCAAACATCGGCACCGAAATCACCGGCTAAAAAGCCGACTCCTCCTGCCCCGAAAAAGCAAGAGGTTCAAAAAACGCAAAAGAAAGTTGAGCAGCCAAAAGTTCAACAACCTCAAAGAGCTCAACAATCTAAGCCGCCGCAACCGAGCAGCGTGGTTGAGAAACCAACTCCCGCACCGAAAGCTCCGGCTCCAAGACCGACTCCTACACCGGCAGTTCCAAGACCGACCAAAAATCCAAATTCAAACTTTAATATACCGATACCAAAATCTTCGATACCGCAAATAGCACAACCGACAACAGCTCCTGTTACATCATCACCCACAACAGGCAGCTCAAGTGGAGCAAATGGGGGGAAAGGTTCATCTTCACCTGCTCCAAGTTTTTCACCTACAACATCAGGTAAGTCCGGTAACGGAACAGGCGGAATCGGTACAGGTGCAGGCGGTGGCGGAAGATTTTCTAACGGAACAGGTTCAGGCAAAGGTAACGTAGGAAACCCCGGCCCCGGTAATCCAAAAGGGGCTCCCGGAATTGACGCAATTAAGCAACCTGACTTCGGACCTTATATGAAAGAATTACAAAGACGTATAAAAATGAACTGGGATCCGCCAAAAGGAAACGAAAGTAAGAGAGTTGTACTTCTGTTTTCAATTGCTCGTGACGGAAGACTATTAAATGTATCCGTTCATAAGTCATCAGGTTTGGCAACAGCTGATAAAGCAGCACTTGATGCGGTTAAATTAACAGCACCATTCAGACCGTTGCCACCAGACTTCAAAGGAGATAAAGTAGATATTCAATTTACGTTTGATTACAACGTATTTGGAGTTTCATATTAATAAATAACAATAAGAAAAGAGGAAATAAACTATGGAATTACTATTACATTCAGTAAAAATGGATTGGCCGGTACTTTTACCGATTTTAATCTGCTCAATCTTAACAATAGCGGTTGCTATCAACAGATTTAGTTTTTACAACAAAAATAAAAGAGATGTTGTAAAATACATCAGAGGTTTAAAAACAGAATTAGTTAACAACAGACTTGACGGAGCTAAAAATTTAAGTATTCAATTAGGCGGTGTCATAGGTGAAGTCGGAGAAGAAGCCGTAAGAATTTTCTCTGAACAAAAAGACGGATTTTCTCGTTCTTTTGATATTTCGGCTAATTTGGCAACAAGAAAACTTGAACAATATTTAACTATTTTAGGCACAATCGGCGGGGTTTGTCCGTTCTTAGGTTTGTTTGGTACTGTTGTAAGAATTCTTTATACATTCCAAGATTTAGCTATGCAAGGTAATCAATCTACTGCGGTTGCAATGGGTATCGGTTCAGCTTTGATTGCTACGGCTTTCGGGTTAGGTGTCGCTATCGTTGCTGTTATTCTTTACAACTTATTCCAATCAACAGTAAAAAGATATGAAGATGATTTCCAACTTATTAAATTATTATTCTTAAGTTTCACTGATTCGGAAGAAAAAGCTCAGGCAAAAGCATTAGTATAGGATTTTAAAATGGCATTTTCAAGTTCAGACAATAAAAAAAATTTATTTACGGAAATTAATATTACACCGTTGACCGATATCTTTTTGGTATTACTAATCATTATGATGGTAATTGCCCCCTCTTTTCAGTCGATAGATACGGATATTAATATTCCTGAAATAAACAGCGGCGTTTCTATAGAAAACAAAAATGCAGAAATTGCGGTAACAAAGACTGGGCAATTCTATTTAAACGGGAAACCTATTTCTGCTGATTATTTAACTGTTGAATTAAACGAGTTGAAACCAAAACTTGAAAAAGCAGAGGTTATTGTAAAAGCTGATACAATGACAAAAAGCAGCGAAATCCAAAAAATCATGAAAGCAGCTCAAGAAGCAGAATATGCAAAACTTGTATTGGCAGGTGAACCTTTATCAAAAAAAGAACAAAGAGTACTTGAAAATAAAGCTCAAGAGAATAAAGTTCAAGAAGAAGCTCAAAATGTTCAAACGACACCTCAACCAAGTACGGCAACTACAAATTGGGACGAATAAGGACAAACAAAATGGCAGGTCAAAGGAAAACATTTAACGAAATTAATATTACACCGTTAACCGATATCTTTTTGGTATTGCTGATTATAATGATGGTTATTGCACCATTGTTGGATCAACAAGGTTTAAATCTTGCAGTTCCCAATATGATTGAAGTTCAAGATGAAATTAAGGACTCTAAACTTGTAGAAGTGGTTGTTACAAATGATAATTTGTATATGATTGACGGAGTTGAAGTTCCTGCAAATGAAGTCGGGCAAGCAGTTGCCGAACAAGCACAAGAAAGACCTGATGGATTGCTGATTATGACAGAACCCGAAGCTACACACGGTGCAGTTGTAAAACTTATGGATGAAGCTCGTAAC
>CAVEOW010000061.1:0-3649 GCA_963617295.1 bacterium
ACCATACACAATTTCAGAGTACTTATCTCTTGATTCCGCAACAAGAAGAAATCTTGAGTTAACACAAACGTCAAGGGATAAATCAAAATACGGCAGTTTATTGTGGGCAATAGATAAAGTAAAAACTCCAATGGGTTCAAGACTTTTGAAGAATTGGATTACTCAACCTGTTAAAAATATTACTGAAATTAAAAACAGACAAAATGCAGTTGAAGCTATTATCAATAATCCGACAGGAAGAATTACGATTACAAATCTTCTCTCAGGCATGTCAGATATTGAAAGATTATCTGTAAAATTAAGTAACGGGTCAATTTCTCCGAGAGATTTCCTTTCCTTAAAAGAAACGTTATCGGTGTTCCCTAACGTTAAAGCTGTCTTAGCTTCATTCGGAAATGATTATTTATCTGATTTCGCTCCAAACTTAAATCAACTTATGGAATTTGCTTCAAACATAGCAAGAACAATAAATGAAGATTCACCTGTAAGCATTAAAGACGGAAATGTTATTAAAGATAACGTAAATAGTGATTTAGATTACTTTAGAAGTCTTTTAACAGGCGGAGAAGAATGGCTTAAGAATTTTGAAGCGGAACAAAAAGAACTTACGGGAATAAAAAATTTAAGGGTTAGCTATAATCGTAACTTTGGTTTCTTTATTGAAGTTACAAAGTCTAATCTTGCTCAAGTTCCGATGAACTACATCAGAAAGCAAACCCTTACAAATGCTGAAAGATATATGACGGAAGAGTTGAGAAAGCATGAAAATGATGTACTTTCGGCTCAATTTAAAACGCTTGAATTAGAACAAAAAATTTATGCGGATTTAGCAGAATACTCAAAATTCTATGCTGATGACATAAAGCAAGCTGCTCATTTCCTCTCAAAACTTGATGTTTTGGTATCTTTTGCAACGGTAGCTATTGAATCAAATTATGTTAAACCTGAAATAGATGACTCAAATGAGTTGTATATAAAGGACGGACGTCATCCTGTTGTTGAAAAAATCTTGCAAATGGGGCAATATGTTCCAAACGATTTAAAATTAGTTGCTGTTACAACTGATTACGCCGATACTCAATTTATGATTTTAACTGGTCCTAATATGGCAGGTAAATCAACATATATGCGACAAAATGCCCTAATTGTTCTGTTAGCTCAAATCGGGTCATTTGTTCCTGCTTCTTATGCAAGAATAGGTATTGTTGATAAAATTTTTACAAGAGTCGGTGCTGTTGATGATTTATCTTTGGGTCAATCAACTTTTATGGTGGAAATGAATGAAACCGCTTACATCTTAAACAGTGCTACGGAAAAAAGTTTAATTCTGCTTGATGAAATAGGCAGAGGTACTTCAACTTATGACGGTGTTGCAATTGCTTGGGCGGTTGCAGAATATATTGCAACAAAAATTAAGGCAAGAACTATATTTGCAACTCACTATCACGAATTAAATGTTATGCCTAAGTCAATAGAGCAAATTAAAAATTACAGAATTACTCTTTCGGAAGAAAACGGAGAAATTCAATTCCTAAGAAAAGTAGTCCCTGGTTCAGCCAGCAAAAGTTATGGTATTCAAGTTGCAAAAATGGCAGGTTTGCCTAATTCAGTTGTTTCAAAAGCTGAAACTCTTATGACAAGAATGCAAAAAGATTATACAAAAGATTTATCTTCAAGAAAATCAAAACAAAATGTTCCTGATGTTCCTCAATTAACGTTGTCTTTTGACAAGGGGCAATAATGAACAAATTTTTAAAAAGTGATTTGGGATTAATAAGTATCTTATGCTTTTTATTCTTTGCACTTTTGCCGTTCTTTTTTCTGAAACAAGGTTTGTTGCTTATTGATACAGGCAGGGAATTTTATCTTCCGCAACAAATATTGAATGGCGGCATTTTATACAAAAATCTTTATAATATTTACGGGGCTTTTTCTTATCAGTTTAATGCTTTATTATTTTGGATTTTCGGACAGAGTTTTAAAACTCTTTATATTGCAGGTGTTATAAATTCGTTGATTATAACTGTTTCGACCTTTTTAATTTCAAGAGAATTCTTGTCAAAGAGTCTGTCCTTTATAATTTCAACACTAATAATTTTCTCACTTGTTTATAATACATTTTTATATAATTCAAATATCACATATTCTTATGCAATAGTTTATGCTTTATCATCTTTTTTATTGTCATTGTTATTTTTAATAAAATACTTGAAAACTGAAAACGGATATCATTACGCTTATTTAAGCTGCTTTTTTGCAGGACTGAGTATTTCAAACAAGTATGAATTTATGCTTTATCCGTTTGTAATTTTGTATGCGTTTATATTTGTAAAACCAATCGGGATAAAAAATATAATAAAAGCATTGATTAGCTTTTTGTTAGTGCCGTTTTTCAGTTATGGAATTTTGGTGTTTCAAGGTTTTAATTTTGTTGATTTAAAAAATAATATAGAAATGTTTGCTTCAATGTTAAATGCTCCGACAATGAAGATATTCTTTTCCAAGTTTGGAGTTTATTTTGATAAAACACAATATTTATCAGCTGTCTTAAATGGCGGAATATATTCATTATTAGGATTTTTGCCGATATTAAACCTTGTATTGTTTTTATTAAATTTAAAAAAAATATATTCAAATAAACCTTTATTTATATTCCTTTTATGTGCCATTTTGGTATGCTTTAAGTCTTTTTTATTTTTAAATGTTAATCACATGGGAATATTTTTGTTACCCGTATGTTTGATTGCGGCAGTTGTTTTAGTTACCCAAAATAAACTTGCAAGAAATATTACAACAATAATCCTTTTACTTTTTATTTTTCAGTTTGCATCAAATGACTTTTTATCTTTAAAATATAAAAACTTTCTTCTTAATACTCCCAAGGGAAATATTTATACATACGCCAAAGAGGGTAATATTATAAAATATTGTACTGATTTTATGCTGAAAAATAAGTCAGAACATACGGTTGTACTTCCTGAGGGCAGCATATTAAACTTTATTACGGATATAAAGGGAGATGATTTTTATTACAATCTGAATCCTTTATTTTATAAAGATGTTTTTGATGAAGAAAAAATTATTTCACATTTCACTGAAAACATGCCTGATTATTATATTTTGCTCCCGATTGATAATACAGAATACGGAAGCAGATTTTTTGGGATTGATTACGCTCAAAATTTTTATGAGATGATAAATAAGGAATATAAACTTTTACAAGAAGAGAATGGTATAAAAATTTACGGAAAGACAAAATAATGAGAGAAATAGCTTTAATAAACCACGGATGTGCAAAAAACCTTATAGATTCAGAGTTAATGCTTGGAAAATTGGCACAAAGCGGTTATAGAATTACACTTGATGAAACAAAAGCGGATGTTGTAATTATCAACACTTGTTCATTTATTCATGATGCAGAAAAAGAATCTGTTGAATCAATTTTTGAAATGATAAATGCAGGGAAGAAAATAATTATAGCAGGTTGTCTTTCTCAAAAATATCAAAAGGAACTTCAAAAATTAATTCCGGAAGCACTGGCTTTTGTCGGAACTTCTGATATAGATAAGATTGTTGACATTGTAAAAAAGGTTACTAAAGATAAACAAATAAAATATGAAGTAACCGAAAATCCTCCATATTATGATCC
>CAVEOW010000061.1:3659-7438 GCA_963617295.1 bacterium
ATTATTATCCAGAGGATGTAAAACGCCAGCAAATTACAATGGGTGCAAGCTCTTATATAAAAATTGCCGACGGTTGTGATTTTAATTGCGGTTATTGCATAATCCCTCAATTAAGAGGAAATTATCATTCAAGAAAAATTGAGAATATAGTTGCAGAAGCTAAAGAATTGGCTTCAAAAGGCACAGCTGAAATAGTCTTAATTGCACAAGATACAACAAGTTATGGCAAAGATATTTACGGTAAACCCAGTTTAAAAGAACTTCTTATTGAGTTAAATAAAATAGAAGAACTCAGCTGGATAAGAATTATGTACACATACCCGTCATTATTGGATGATGAACTGTTGGAAACAATTAATAATCTGGATAAGGTTGTTAAATATATTGATGTTCCTCTTCAACACGTCAGCCGGAATATGCTGGAAGCAATGAATCGACCAAAAATGGATTATAAAAAATTAATAAGAAAAATCCGTAAATTTATCCCGAAAGTTGCAATAAGAACAACTTTTATAGTTGGTTACCCTACTGAAACAGAAGAAGATTTTCAAGAATTATATGATTTTATAAAAACAATGAAAATAGACAGACTTGGCGTATTTGAATTTTCAAAAGAAAAAAATACAAAAGCATATTCTATGAAACCGCAGATTTTAGCAAAGGTAAAAAAACAAAGAAGAAATGCTTTGATGAAATTGCAACAAACTGTTTCTAAGGAATTAAACGAAAAATTAATCGGAAAGAAAATTGATTGTATAGTAGAAAATATCAATGAAGACGGGCTTGTAGTTGCCCGCTCATATAAAGACGCACCGGAAGTTGACGGGCTTGTGTATATAAATACTAAAACTCCCGTAATTCCGGGTGATATAATCACCGTTAAAATTACGGGAGCTGTAGAATACGACTTAACTGCCGTATATTAATTATCTGAAATCGCTTTTTAAAAGAGCTCTGTACTTCTTAACTCTTCTGTCATTCTTTGCTTTTGGATTATATTTAAGTAAGTATGCGATAGCTTCTTTTTCAGCTTTTGTATTTTTTTGGAAGTGGTATATTTCTGCTAATTTCAAAGCTATATCAATATTGTCTTGGTTCGATTTGCGTAGTTCAAGTAATTTTTCAATTGCTAAAGATTCACGTTGTAATCTGTAATCCAAAAAGGCTTCCAGTAAGTCGGTTGAAAAATCTTTTTGATATGCCGTTGCATAGTGAAGATATGTTTCAGAGGTTTTGTAATCTCTCATCTTATAATAGTTAACAGCCAAGTTATACAAAATTACATGTTGGTTTTGAAAATCGGTTGATGTTAACGGTAATACCTTATGTAATATGAAAGTTGAGCGTTGGTATTGTTTTTTATATGCGTAATTAAGTGCTAAATCTACCCATATAATTAAGTTTCTTCTATCCCCTCTTAATTGTGAAATTAATCTTTGAACTTCCATTTCAAAGTTTTTTCCGGGGTAGTATGTGATAGCACCATGATAAAACATGTTTTTATATTGGTCTTGTGAAAGAGGTCTATCGATAACATCAGGAATCATTTTGTAAACGAATAATAATGTATTCAAATCTCTTTCTGATATAGGTTTATTGAAAGTTTTATCATTTACATAATCACCGGAGAAGTGCATAACATCGTTAGGGTCTGCACTATGTCCCCATAAACCTAAAGCATGCCCGATTTCGTGTTCTGCTAAAGAAACCATTTGATCATAAGTAAATTGATTTCCTGCATTGTTTTTATATTTTAGGTTTATATCCATTTTGTTAAGCGTGCTGTCTTTGAAATCAGGTATAACAATACCGTATTTCTCAGGATCAAAATCCGTACTGTTTGACTTTACAAAATTATCTCTAAATGTAATGTTAATTTGTGCATTTTGGATAGTTGGAGTTTCTTTAAAAATAATTTCTCCGTTTGCAGCTTGCTGCCAATTTTGGAATGCTTGGTGAATTGCGTCATAGTATTCTTTTGGCAACTCTCTTAATGAAGAAATTGAATAATTGATGGGACCTGCGTTATTCCATCTGATAAGTTTATCTTCGTACAAAACGTTATCTACATAGTTAGGACCTATTTGTACATCAATACTGTTACGCATTTCTGATAAACTTCTTTCAGCTAATTCACTTGCTTTGTCGCAATCTTCCAGCTGAGAAATTTCAAATAATGCTTTTTGTGTATCATAAGATGGCGGCATTTTAGATAATGTCAGTGCTTTATAATATACCGGTTCATTATCATAAGGAAGCCCTTTTTCTGCATTTTCAAAGTTTTGAAGTGCTTTTTCATAATTTCCGATTTCTAAGTATTTTTTACCTTGGCTCATCATGTATTGAGGCATAAAGTGTTTAAGCGTAACCATTACCCCTATGATAAGAATTAGTAAAATACCAAAAATTACTAAAGAAAGAGCCATGTTTTGTTTTCTTTTTTTAGGTTCTTCTTCGTATTCTCTGTCAGAGCTTGTGTCTTCCTGCATTCTTTCATCTTCTTCGGGAATGTTTTCGTTTTCCATGAAGTTCTCCTTTATTTCTGTTTTTATTTATTTAATTCCAAGATTTCCGATAATTTATTCATCTCAAGTTTTGATAATAATTCGGAATTTCCTTTTATTTTAAAATATTCTTCAAATTTTGGTGTTGTTTTCAAGTTATATGAACGTCCGTTTTTGTCTTTTTTTCTGCTTACAAGACCTTTATCAACAAGCTCTTGAACGTGTTCATAAGCACTTGCTCCTCTGAACTCTTTTAGTTCGGATTGTCTTATCGGTTCTTTTAATGCAATTACCGTAAGAGTTTTTAATACCGCATTTGATATATCTACGGGGCAAAGTTTTTCAACTATATCCATATATTCATCTCTTACTTGAAGAATATACCCGTTTTCATCATCAATTTCTAATGCCCCGTTCCTTGAAGAATAGTCCATAATAAGTTCTAACATTGAATCTTCAATTTCAGTTTCTTCCGCTTTTAGAATTTCAGCAATTTCTTTTAGCGTTACGGCTTTCCCCGTTAAAAACAATACAGCTTCTATTCTTGATTTTAAATCAGTTTTACTCATCTATGCACTTTGCTCCACAGACTCTTTTTCGGGTGCTTTCCCTTTAACAACATACAAGTCAGAATAAAATTCTTCTTGCTCCAAATCAAATTCACTTTCAGCCGTTAAAAATAACAAGGCAATATAAGCTGACACTTTATCTAAACCTAACATTGTCAAAGTATTCAGTTCAACTCTTTCTTCTTTTTCAAATATATGAACAAGATTTTCATGTAATATTTTAATACTGCTTTCAATGTATTCTTCGTGTGCAAGGTTGATAATATCATCTGCGGACATTCTTCCGTAGTTGCGGACATGTCTTCTTTGAGCTCTTTCTATTCTTCCTTGAATTTGTTGTTTTTTTTCAAGTTGTTCATAAAATTCAAGTTGTCTGATTAAATCTTTTAATGTAACAACTCTGTTTCTGTTTAACTTAACACTTGTTCTTCTTTGGATAATATCATCAATCGGGATAACATTATCAGGGTAATCATATAAATTTTCATTAAAACGTGAGTCGTCATTGTCGTCATACTCGGGGTTTACGTCTTCTTGAGGTTCAAAAGACAATGGATCTAACCCTACTAAAACATTTGATTTCATCTTTAACAAAACCGCTAAGAAGAACAATGCCCTTCCGCTTGTTCTTAAATTGTTATATTTACTTTGTGCAAGATGAAGCATGTATTTATCTGCAATATCTGCAATATCAATGTTCCAAGGG